>JAOOKL010000001.1 GCA_028408025.1 Candidatus Pelagibacter sp.
TCGTTCAAATATTTGGCCCCTTCAAGATATAGGATTGCTCAGAGCTATTTCAAATAATTATAAAAAAAAATACTTTCCGCCAAAAAAATTTCTAGATAAGCTTTATAAAAAATTTACACCTTACTGTTCTGTAGCAACTTGGTATTTGTGGAGATCTATAGATAACGAACCTATACAGTATTAGAAACCCTCTACAATCAGGAAATGTCTATTTACAACTCCTTTAAAATAATTTAGTTTTTTCTATGGCTGAGAAACTTATCATAGACTGGAAAGAATATAATCTAATTACAGAAAAGTTAGCAATTCAGATTCATCAAAGCGGATATAAGCCAGATATGCTTATCGGAATAATGAGAGGTGGAGCGCCTATCATTGATGTGCTCAGTAGAATTTTTAAACTAAAATGTGCCTATTTAGCAGTGGAGTCTTATTCTGGCAAAGGCATAGAGGATCAACAAGGGGAGTTAGTATTTTCAAGAGAAATGAGCTCTACAGTTCAAGACATGAAAGGAAATATTCTTTTATGTGATGATTTATCTGACACTGGGGTAACATTAAATAAAAGTATTGATTGGTTAAAAAACTATCCTCCACTCAAAGGAAATATTAAAAACATAAAAACAGCAGTTCTTTGGAAAAAAAAAGACTCAACTTTTGAACCAGATTTCTGTGCTCAAAAATTAGACAGCAATCCTTGGATTGTTCAACCCTTCGAACGATATGAGGAAATTAGAGTGGAAGATTTAGTTAAAAAACATAGTAGTTAAGGGCCAGTTAATGCTGACCCTTAAATTTTTAAGCTACGTAAAAACTTATCACGCTTAATATTGCGATAACCCAAATAGCTGGGGAAGTTTTAGAAAATTTACCTGACAATATTTTAATTAAAGCATATGAGATAAATGCTAAAGCGATACCATTGCTTATGCTATATGTAAGTGGCATTGTTATCATTGCCACAACCGCTGGACCTGACTCAGCTATATCATCCCATTCAATATTTGTTATATTTCTAACAAATAAGATAGCAACATATAATAGTGCTGCTCCATCTATTTCTTTAGGCAAGCTAGTTGCTAGTGGAGAAAAGAATAAGCAAGCTAAAAATAAAACTCCGATAACTAGCGAAGTCATTCCAGTTCTACCACCTGCTTTCACGCCTGCTCCAGATTCAACATAACTTGTAACAGTTGTAGTACCCATTAAAGCACCTGCAACAGTTCCAACACTATCAGATAGCATTGCTTTATTAATGTCTTTAACTTTACCTTTGTTGTCAACTTTGCCAGCAACGTTTGCTACAGAAGTTAAAGTACCAGCAGTGTCAAAGAAATCTATGAATAATAAAGTAAAAATTACTGTCGACATTCCTGCTGTTAAAGCTGCAGTTAAATCAAAATCAAAAAGGTAAGTCATGGGAGGTATAGAACCCACTACCCCATTAAATTTTGCCAATCCAGTTGCCCAAGCAATTATACTAAAAACTAAAATACCTATAATAATATTGCCTTTGACTTTCATTTTTTCGAGGACAATCATTACTACAAAAGCCAGACAACCTAGCAGCACTAAAGGATTTTTAATATCTCCTAATGTTACGAGAGTTACTGGATGATCTCCAACAACACCCATAATTTCAAGACCAATGATTGCTAAAAACAACCCTATCCCAGCTCCAATTCCAAGTTTTAAACTTTTTGGAATAGAATTTATTAACCAAGCCCTTATTGGTGTTAAAGATATTATTAAAAATAAAACTCCAGCAACAAGAACAGCACCTAGTGCGGCTTGGGGGGTATATCCCATACCTGCAACTACTCCAAATGCAACAAATGCATTAATACCCATTCCAGGAGCTAAGCCAATTGGCCAAGTTTTTCCATAGAATGCCATTATAAAGCAAGCTATTGCCGTAGCTAAAATTGTTGCAGTGAACACAGCTCCAAAATCAAAAAAACCTTTTTCCGGTCCAGCGAATTCACCAGAAAGAATAAAAGGATTCAAAAACATGATATAGGCCATTGTTAAAAAAGTAGTTACCCCTGCAATTACTTCAGTTTTAAAATTAGTTTTATGTTTTTTGTATTCAAAATATTTTTCCATCATAGAAAGTCCTCCAGTTGCTCTTAAATACTCTAATTTGCTGATAAAATCCTTTTAAAAATGTTACTAGCTATGATTTTACAACCTGAAGGTAATATTTCTGTTTATAAGTATAAGGTGTAGAATAAAAATTTTATGAACAAATATAAATTTATTTTTTTTATTTTATTAATTTTTTCAACAATTTCTGCATGCCAAACTGTATCTGAAAAAATTGATGAAAAAACTGCACTTGAGCAAAAAGAGCTTAGCAAGTGGCTAAACAAAAATGAGTCGGATCTTAAGATTTTTTATGGTCAACCTGATAAAGTAGAGTTTTTAGACACAAGAAATAGAAATTATGTTTACAAGACTAAAAAATTTAACATTAAATGTGAGAGAAAATTTGAAATTAATCCAGAAAATAAAATAGTTGGGTTTAGTAGTAAAAATTGTTTTTAAATTTAATTTTCAATTTTTGCATTTTTTAATATAAAACTATATTCTTCTGCAAGTTCTTCAATAGCGTTATCACGTCCACTCATACCACCATGACCAGCTGCTTCGGTTTTACATTTAAGCAGCTGAATGTTTTGATCATTTTTTAAATCTCTAAGTTTAGCTATATATTTTACAGGTTCAGAGTATAGAACTCTATTATCAAATAAAGAGGTGGTAATTAACATTGGAGGATAATCTTTATTAGATATATTATTATATGGTGAATAGGATAAAATATACTCAAAGTATTCTTTACTTTTAATTGGATTACCCCATAACTCCCACTCTGATGGAGTTAAAGGTAGCTCTTTGTTTAACATTGTAGTCATTGTGTCTACAAAAGGTACCAGCAATAACATTGAAAAAAATAATTCAGGCGCCATATTAGCTAATGCGCCACCAGTTAAACCTCCAGCTGATCCTCCATAGAAACAAATTCCACCTTTATAAGTATATCTTTGCTCTATTAAATGTTTCGCACATGCGACGTAATCTAAAAAAGTATTTTTCTTAAGTTTCATCTTTCCCTCTTCATGCCAAACATCTCCTAAGTCACCTCCACCTCTAATATGAGCTATTGCAAAAGTTATACCACGATCTACTAAACAAAATCTTGAAGCACTAAAGGAAGCGTCTATACTATGTTTGTATGCTCCGTAGGCATAAAGCAAAATTTTTGATTTTCCATCTTGTTTAGAGTTTTTTAATCTTACTAGGCTAATAGGAACCATTCTGCCGTCATGAGATCTAGCTTTTATTCTTTCAACTATATATTTATCAGGATTGTGACCCGAGGGTATTTCTACTTCTTTAACAAGTTTTTTTTCTTTTGTTAAAATATCGTACTCATAAACTTTGCCTGGTGTTGATAAACTTTCCCAACCTACTCTTATTTTTGAAGTATTCGTATCTTTTTGCATCAGAGAAATACTTGGCGATCCTATAACCTCATCAGAAATTTTTATTTCTTGCTCTAAATTTGTTTTTATGTCTCTTATAAAAATTTTTGGTATTGCATCAGATTTTTCACTTCTTATTATATATTTGTCTAAAAATTCTAACCCGCCAATTACAGTTTCTTTTTTTGAGGGTATAAATTCTTCTAATTTATCTTTATCATTAATTTTACTTCTCAAAATTTTGTAGTCACGAGCGTCTTTATTGGTATGAACGTAAAAAAAATCTTTCCATGTATCTATTGAATACCTAACGTCCCTCTCTCTTTTCTTAAAAAGTATTGGTTTAAGAGATTTTAAATTTGAGGAAAAAAAATATTCCTCAGTTGTAATATGATCAGAGGTCGAGATTATAAAATATTTTTCATCTGACGATAAACTTATTCCACAAGTGAAAGTTTCATCATTTTCTTCAAATATTAGTTTATCTTCCTCGATTTTTGTTCCTAAGATATGTTGGTATATTTTTCTTGGTCTATGAAATTTGTCTAATTTTGAGTAAAAAAAACTTTTACTATCTAAAGCCCAAGTTATATTTCCACTTGTGTTATTTATTAAGTCTGTTTCATTAATATTGGTATCAAGATTTCTTAAATATATTGTGTAATATTCAGATCCTTTTAAGTCTAATGAATAAGCCATATACACATCACAAGGGGAAACACTTATATTTCCAAGTCCAAAATATTCTGATTCAGATTTTTTCTTCTCTACATCTCCATCAAAATAAACTTCTTCGGGTTTTGAACCATCAATAAGTTGTCGAATTCTTTTTCCATAATTTCCTTTTGCTTCTGTTTTTACCCAATAAAAGTATTTTTTATCCTTAAATTTTAGAGAGGTATCATCAAGTTTTATTTTTGATTTAATTTCATCGAAAAGGTTTTTTTGTAGGTTTTTTACATCAACAAAGTAATCTTTTGTGTGTTTATTATTTTCATCAATATACTTTCTTACATCTGGGAGTAATTTGCTTGAGTCCTTCAAAACTTCTAAAATATTAGGTTGATCTACCCATGAATAATCATCTCTGAGTGTTATATCATGATACATTTTCTCACTCTTAATTTTTTTTAATTTTGGTATATTCATATACTGATAATTATATGAATTTACTTTTAATCGGAATAACCATTTTTGTCATCGTTTATTTATTTTTAAATTGGTTTACCAAAACAAGTTCAAAAAAAATTGCATTAACTATTAAAAAAATCATCGTTTATTTATCATTGATAATTGCAGCAATTTTTACAATTGGAGGAAAATTTATATTTTCCCTGCCTTTTCTATTTGTGATTTTAAGTGGATTGAAAATTAAAGGACTCACTGCTTTGCAAATGTTTCAGCTTTGGAGACTAATACAGTTTTTGAAAAACTCTGGTAAATTTTCTCAAGGAAAATTCAATCAATCAAAGGGATCTTCAAGCGTATCTTTAGATGAGGCTTATAAATTACTAGGTTTAAAAAAAGGTTGTTCAAAAGAGGAAGTTTTAACTGCTGCAAAAAAACTGCAGCAAAAAATTCATCCGGATCTAAATAGAGAAATACGAACAGAGAGATTGAGTCAGCTAGTAAATGAAGCAACCGACAAAATTATTAAAAGTGATTTTAGTTAATTAAGCATTTCTATTGACTTTTTATAAACTTCATCAAATGAAATTTTATCTTTACCAAGAGTATCATGAGTTGTTGTATCTTTTTCTCCAATTGGTTCGATCGTAGTCATTCTTGAAGAATATCTACCATAAGCCATAATTGGTGAGTCCATAAACAATGTAAGAGTTTTTACTTTCAATGAAACTGCTATGTGGCTCCAAGAAGTGTCATTAGATATCATTAAGTTCATATTTTTTATAATGGGCAATGTTTTTTTAATGCTTAAATTTTCAAAAGATATAAAATTATTTTTAATTTTTGAACTTTTAAATTCATTTATTAAAGCAATATCATTTTTGCCTCCAGCAATATAAAATTTGCATTTAATTTTTTTATTTATACTCTCCGCCAATCTTATATAATTTTGAATATCCCATCTTTTTGTTGGACCCGAAGCACTTACTCCTAGACAAATATGTTTAAATCTTTCATCTAATTTTTCACTATTTTTTACGACTAGGTTAGGCTCAGTTGAAACAACTTTATTTATTATATCTTCAGTAAAAATTTTGGCACTCAAAACAATATTATCTTTTTTTCTAAAAAGAGGATATTGATAAATTGATTTAACACCTGCTAATCTAGCAACAATATTGTACCTTAAAGATGAATTAAAAATGAAAATTTTATCAAAATTTCTATTTTTGATTTCTTTAGACAGTTTAAGAATACCTTTAATTCCATCCATATTTTCATTTAAATTAATTACTTCATCAATTGAACTATCCTCTGAAAATAACTCTTCAGCTTTTGAGTTTTTTTTTGCTAGTAAAGAAATTGGGCTTTTAAATTTTTCAGATATAGCATGAATAAATGGAAGGAAAATTATCTGATCTCCTATCCCTTTTCTCACATTTATACAAAGAATTTTCATACTTGATTTTAACTATATAACTTAGATAGAATAAATTAGGTAAGATTATGATTACTAAAGGCATTTATTCAGCAACATGTAGTATTTTAAATGAAGATTATTCATTAAATGTAGAAGCAACAATAAATCATGCAGCCGAATCAATAAATAATGGTTTACACGGAGCCATTTTTTTTGGATCTACCGGCCAAAGTCAGTTAATTGATCTAAATTCCAAAAAAAAATTAATTTCAAAAATTGCTAGCCATAAATTAAGAAATAATTTTTTTTTAGGAACAGGATGCAACTCACTTAATGAAACTTTAGATTTGATTAAATATGCTTATGAGTATGAGTTTAAAGATTTTTTAATCATGCCACCCGCTTACTACAAGGGAAATACTGAAAAGGGTGTGTATGATTTTTATAAACATATAATTAATGAAGTACCAAAAATTAAAATAATTTTATATAATTTTGAAAAACTTTCTTCATTTTTATTTACTCCATTATTCGTAAAAAAATTAGTTACAGATTTTCCAAAAAATATAATAGGTGTAAAAGACTCAAGTTATAATCTTTATGAAAATTTGAAAATTAAAAATTTTTTGGTATTTCCTGGGTCAGAAGCAAAACTTTTAAAGAGTCTCGAACTTGGCTGCGCAGGGACTATTTCAGCAATTACGCAAGTTACCCATTCATTAGCCAGAAAAGTTTTTGATGACTTTGAAAAAAAAGAAAAACAAACTCAAAATGAGAAATTAATTGCAGTTAGGGAAACTTTTGATCAGTTTAATTTAATTTCTGCTTTACACTCTTATTTATCTTTAAATAATGATAATTTCAAAAATTTACTACCCCCATTGATACTTTTAAATGAAAAAGAGAAAAAAGATTTAATAAAAAAACTAAGTGATTTAAAATTTAATCAAAAAGAAAACATAGCCGCATAAATATGATTTTAGCAAGAGTATTTTCAAAAATTTACAAAGAGGGAGGAATTATTCTGATTGACGCTAAAGGACAAAAATATATTTGTGGCCCAAACCCAAGAGCCAACAATCCAATTACTCTTAAATTATTAAAAGAAAATTTAAATTGGAAAATTTTATTAAACCCAGAACTTGAGTTTCCCGAAGCTTATATGAGAGGGGAAATTATCATTGAAAATGCGTCGCTAAAGGAATTTTTAATGGACTTAATAAAAAATTTAGGAAGAGGAGAAATAAATACTGCTAGTTTGTTTTTTAAAAAAATTTATCAATGCTGGAGATTCGTGTCTAATTATAATTTTCCTGGCAAATCAAAAAAAAATGTAGAAGCACACTATGATGTTGGTGGCAAAAAAGGAGAATATCTTTACGATGTAATGTTAGGTAAAAAATCTAGACAATATTCTTGCGGTTATTGGAAAGAAGATACTCAGACTCTAGAAGAAGCTCAAAATAACAAAATTCAACATATCATTAAAAAACTCGATATAAAAAAGAGTCAAAGTGTTCTTGATATTGGTTGTGGATGGGGAGGTCTTTGTTTTGAAATTGCGAAACAATTTGATTGTGAAGTTACTGGAGTTTCTCTAAGCACAAATCAAATCAAGTATTGCAAGGAAAAAGCCAAGGAGCTTGGATTAGAAAATCAAGTAAAATTTGAATTACTAGATTATCGTTTAGTGAAAGGTAATTTTGATAGAATTGTTTCAGTTGGGTTTGGAGAGCATTTGGGTGTCAAATTTTATAATACATTCTTCAAGAAGATAAATAGCATCTTAAAATCTAATGGAATTTTTTTATTTCACCTAATCGGCGTGGTAGATCAACCTTCAGCCCCCAACCAATTTATTAACAAGTACATTTTTCCAGGAGGTGTTTGCCCCTCTTTAAGTCAACTTCTTAAACCAATCGAAAAGACAGGGCTAATTGTTGCAGATACTGAAACTTTAATCAGACATTACGATAAAACTTTAGAGGTGTGGTTAGATAAATTTTTAGAAAAGAGGAATGAAATTAAGGATTTATTCGACGAAAAGTTTTGTAGAATGTGGGAATTTTATTTAGCAAGTTGTGCTGCAGCATTTAGATATCGCGACTTAGCCGTTTTTCAATTACAAATTGTGAAGAACTTTCAATCAGCTCATTCCACACGAGACTATATATATAATTCATAAAACCTGATATTTAATTAAATACAGGTATGAAAAAAAAGAAAAAGAAACTCGTTAGAAAAGGATCAAAAAAAACAAAAAAACGTTCATCTAAAAGACTTAAAATTAAAAGTAAAAAAATTAGAAGAAAAAAAAATAAACTAAAAAAAAAACGAAAAAAATTATCAAAAAAAATCAGAAAAATATTAAAAAAAAATTCAAAAAAATCAGTAAAAAAATTTTCTAGAAAAAGTCAAAAGACTAGAGCTTTAGTCTTAAGCTTTTTACGATTAAATGATAAAATTAAATCTTTAATAAGATTTAATTTTAGTTTAGATCAGTCTTTACAAAATTTCTTCACCAGAATTTCAAAAAAATTTTCAGACATCAAACAAGTGATTATAGAAGAGCGAGAAAAACAAAAACAATTAAAAATAAAGGAAATGGAGAAAGAGAAATTAGAGCTACAAAAAAAATTAAGAGTAGAAAGAGATGTAGTATTAAAAATGAAGGCTAATGAACTTAGAGATGAAATAAGACTAGTAAGAGAAAGAAAAAAAGATTTGAAACAGTTTATACGCGAGGAACAAGCTGAGGTTCGCAAAGAACAAGCAGCAAGACAAAGAAAGTTTCTAGAACAAATCAAGCTTGAGAAAAAAATAGAAAAATTTCGTCAAAGAGAAGCTAATGAAATTAGAGCACTAGAAAAATTTGTGCTAAGTCAGCAGCGAGAAAATTACAAAGAGGTAGAAGAGAGAATTATTGCAATCAAAAAACGGTACCAGGAACTAAGAGATCAAAAAATTAAAGAGAGAGTTGAACAGTTAGGTATTAGTGTTGCAGAAGGAGACGATAGAGCAATACTTTTAGAAAAAGAAAAAAATTACTATTTAGAAAGACAAAAAATAGAATACGCATTAGAGTCTTTTTGGCGAAGCGCGCATAGTCTTTGTTTTCAATTGAATCGTAAGTACGTTCCAAAATATTTAAGCATTTTTCGTTGTCTAGATTTTAGGATGGAGCGAGGTGAAATTCTTATTAAATTTGATGACACACCTGATGAGGATTGGTTAATATTGATTTATTTAAATTCTGAGTCAGCTGAGGGTAATATTATAATAGAGGATAAATCAAATCATGAAAAAAATTTCTCTAAAGAGTTTAAGCCCTCTGAGATATTTCAAGCTAGTGACATGATGGTTGAAAGTTTAACACAACTTCTTGATAGAGAGAGAAATAAAAAAAAGGCTAGTTAATTAATTCATCAAGTTTTTTTAACTCACCGATTTTAAATATAATTGCATCCTCTTTTTTATATCCGAATTTTTCTGCATTTGATTTAAATCTTACAGGCGGTTCCCAAATTGGTTCCAAACTTAAGATAGCTGTCCCCCAATGCATTCCTATAACTTTTTTTACTTTTAAGTCTTTCATCAAAGACAAAAGCTCTTCAGGATTTGCATGAGCTGTAGATTTATCCCTGACAGGAATAATTGGATAGAAATTGTAGGCACCCAAATTTCCAAAACCTAAATCGATAGGACCAAATTTTTTTCCTAATTCTTTATAAAAAGGTGCAGGACCAGTATCACAGGCAAAAAAGATTTTTTTATTTTTATATTCAATTAAAAAACTTCCCCAAAGGCTTCTATTAGTATTTCCAGCACCCCATATCCAACGTTTACTCCAATGTTGTGCTGGCAGCATTGTAATTGTTATATCATCATTAATTTTAATTTTATCAAACCAATCCATCTCTTTGACATTATCTTTCTTATATCCATTTCTGGTGAAATATTTTCCAAGTTTAAGAGGCGTGAGTACTTTAGCATTTTTATACGGAAAGTTTTTTATCGTGCGAATACTCATATGATCATAATGATTATGAGTTAGTAAAAATAAATTTATTTTAGGAATTTCTTTAAGAGTCAATGGAGATTCTATATATTTTTTTGGACCAAATATCATAGGACCATAATTTTTTTCAAAAACCGGATCAGTAATAATTGTTGTTCCTCCAAGCTTAATTATAAAACTTGCGTGGTCTAGCCACATTACATAAGAGTCAGACTCATATTTTTCAAGGTTTTTTAAAACTACTTGTTTATCGATTACATGTTCAGATGGATAATCAATCTTAAGTTTCTTCTTCTCCTCTCTAAACACTTTCCAATTCCATTTAAAATTAGGGTCTCTTTGCGGCCCACCTTCAAGATTTCTGAAAGCAAAAAGCTCTCCATCCTTGTATATATGATGATAGGGTTTTTTATTCATAGCTAATAAATTTAAATTAAAAAAAAGGTAAATTGTAAAAGATATAATAAGGGGTAAAGGCTTAAACATAAACCCCTTATTATCATAAATATTAAAAATTAAATATTTATTTAGTTTAAGAACAATTTGACTTATTTATTCTTTTATCGAACGATTTTAGAGCGTCTTTACTTATCACCCAAACGTATGAACTTTCCTTTAGACCGTTTTCGTCAGCAACAGTACAACGTTTCCCAAATTTTACTTTAGCAACATTTCCTCCTGCGCAGCTCGTTAAAAAAATGAGCAATGTTATAATAGATAATATTTTCATAGTATAATTAATGTAGTAAAAATCTGTGTTTTGATTGGCATAAATTAGTCAAAAAAAAGAAAACAAAACTCTATTGTTTTTATTAAAATAATTGTTAAATTGTTTTGTGAAGCTCAATAAAATAAATAATAAAGTAGCAATCATAATGGGGTCACAATCTGACTATCCTGTTATGAAGGATGCTGAAAAAATTTTAAGAATTTTAAAAATAAATTTTGAAGTGCTGACCGTCTCGGCTCACCGCACTCCCAAGAGA
Source organism: Candidatus Pelagibacter sp. (assembly GCA_028408025.1). The sequence goes on from JAOOKL010000001.1 coordinate 11,038, forward strand.
ATGTTTGAATTTGCAGAAAATGCTGACAAAAAAGGTTTTGCAGTAATAATTGCAGGAGCAGGAGGAGCAGCTCATTTACCAGGTATGGTTTCATCACTAGCAACTGTGCCAGTAATTGGAGTTCCAATTGAAACTAAAAAATTGAAAGGATTAGATAGTTTATTATCTATAGTTCAGATGCCCAAAGGTTGTCCAACTGCAACAATGGCAATAAATGGTTCTTTTAATGCGGGATTGTATGCAGCATCAATTATTGGAACATTTGATACCAAGGTAAGATCTAATCTTGAAAAATGGAAACGAATTCAAACTCAATCCATAAAAAAAAAACCAAAATAAATGTCAAAAAATATCACGCTAGGAATTTTATATAGCGGTCAATTAGAAACCCAACTTGTAAAATCTGCAAAAAAAATTGGAGGAATAAAAACAATTATATTAACAGATGATAAAAACGGCCCAGCTCAACATTTTTGCGATAAGTTTATTTATGGAAATTTAGAAGACAAAAAATTAATAGAGGATTTTATTGAGCAAGTAGATATATGCACCTATGCATTTGAAAATCTATCTCATGAGATCTTAAAAATTATTTCTGGTAAAAAAAAAGTTCATCCTTCACCAGATACCCTTAGAATCGCACAAAATAGAATATTAGAAAAGAAATTTGCTAACGACCTTGGAATTAAAACTACGGATTGGAAAACTGTTAATTCTTTAATGGATTTAAAAGAGGGAATTAAATTATATGGTAATTGCATAATGAAATCTGTTTCAGGAGGTTATGATGGCAAACAACAATTTAGATTCAAGTCCACTGACGATATTGACCCTAAAATAGATTTTAATAAAAAATATATTTTGGAAAAATTTCTAGATTTTAAGAAAGAGATATCTGTGGCAGCGACTAGGTACAAAAATGGAAAAATTTCAATATATGAACCTACAGAAAACAAACACGAAAATGGTATTTTAAGAAATTCAAAAATTCCAGCTAATATTAGCAAAAAAATATTTAATGAAGCACAAGAAATTACGGTTAAATTTGCAGAAAAATTAGAATATTTAGGAACGCTAAATTTAGAATTTATGGTTGATAAAAAAGATGGTCTTTTTTTCAATGAATATGCAAACAGATGTCATAATGGATTCTGGCATTCTGTTAACAGCTATGAGATTTGTCAGTTTACCAATCACATAAGGGCAGTTTGTGGTCTTGATTATATGGAAAATAAAAAGATTTCTAATGCAGAAATGTTAAATATTTTAGGTGATGAAATATTAAACTTCAGAGAAAAAAAGTTTAAACAAAACGAATTTTTTTTTGATTATCTTAAAAAAGACATAAGACCTGGACGAAAAATGGGTCACATTACAACTTTAAAAGATTAAATTATTTTATAGTAATACGATGCATCACTCGTGTACAATTTTTAACTTCACTAGCTTTATGCATAATACTTAGGTTATCCCAAACTACTATATCCCCCTTATCCCATTTATATGAAAATATAAATTCATCTTTGTTAACATGATCAATTAAATATTTTTTTATTTCATTATTTTCTTTTTCATTAATCTTTATTTTCATAAGATGACCAGGTGAAATATAAAGAGATTTTTGCCCGTTTACTTCATGAACAATTGAATGTTCAGCTTCCATTACTTGAGCAGATTTGATACCAGAGCGAGCTTCTAATTCTCTGCGGGTTTTTGAAATTGGTCCTGCAGATGAGAAAACACCTTTAGCATTTTTTATCTTTTCTTTTATCTCTTCGGGTAATTTTTTATAAGAATTAAAACCCGAAGAGAAGATTGTATTTCCTTGATTGTCAGGAATCTCAATACCCATAAGCATTGTATATCGGGGCCTGTCTTTATCTAAATAAGAAGTGTCTTGATGTAAAAAAGATCCTCCAAAAGCAATGCTTTTGTCCGTCGGTTTTCTCTCTAGGACGTTTATAAATGGATAATTCTCTAAGCCTTTTAATCTCGGATACTCAACTAATTGACCTAAAGATTTAGCAAAGTTTAGATACGTTTTGGAGTCTAAATTTTGTTTTTTGATAAAAACAACTCCATACTTATTTAGAATATCTTTAATTAGAGTTGTTTGATTTTTTTTAAGATCGTTTAGATCTAGATCATTTACATAAGCTCCAACATTATTTTTACCTGGAGATACTGAGATATTGTTCATTTATTTTACTGGATTTATTATTGATGGATCATTTTTAGCAGGATTATTCACATCTGTCGAGATTTCGAAGAATTTTAATTTTGGGGGGATGGTATTATTTAAAAATTCAACTGCATTATTATTTAAGTTAAAGTAATTATTGATTTGAGATTTTGGAACAATAACAGGTTGTCGATGGTGTATTTTTGAGTTACTTGGCTCCGCATCCCTAGTAATTACACAGAACTGTCCGTTGTCGTGAATGCCTGCTAAAAAGATATCTTGGTCATCAACTTTGGTAAAATAATAGGGAATCTTTTTATTATCTGTTTTTTTCCATTCATAATAACCTGAGCAAGGAACAATAGCCCTTGAATTAATGATTAACTTTTTAAAACTTACTTTTGTATCTATTCCTTCTAATCTCGCATTGTGTAGTGGTCTAAAATCTTCTTTTGCCCATGAAAATTTTAGTCCCCAAGTTGTCATTTCTAAATATTTACCGTTGGTAGCTGATTTAATTACTGGATATTTTCCACCTGGAGAACAATTAAAATTATCCTGTTCTAAATCTACATTTATGTTTTTTTTAACTAAACTATTAGCCACTAATAGAGTCGATTTTTTAACAGCGTATCTCCCACACATTATTTATTTTTCTTTTCTCTTTTTAATCTTCTTTTTTCCTTAAAGCTCAATTTTGCTTTTTTCATAAAGCTACGGTCTTTTTGGCTTTTTCCTGAATATCTTTTGGACATAACTATAAATCTTGAACTAATTTTTTTACTTTTTCCATATGTTTATCAAATTTTTCTTTAGACATACCTGGTAAAACTTCATAATGCCTTGAATAAAAAGTTTTCATTCCACCAAGTTTTAAAACTCCAGCTTTGATTCGTCTAAATGGAATGTTTTGAAACCAAGTTTGAATTGAAAACCAATTACCGCCATAAGTCATCGACATAATTGCGATTTTATTCTTCATTGCACCTGCTACTGGATATCCCCAATTACCAACTAAACGTTTAAATGAAAAAAACCATTTAGGAGCTAGTGTAAGATCAATCCAATTTTCTAAAATTGCTGTTGCACGAAGATTGTAACAAGGAGAAATCATGAATAAAATGTCACTTTTTTCTAATCTTTTTCTATAATCTAATATTTGCTCGTCTGGTTCTGATCCGTCATAAAATGAAATAGGTTTCTCCTCGTGTAAGTTTATTAAATCAATTTCATGACCATTTTTTCTAGCTTCATCAATAAAAGTATCCCTGATTGAAGCATTAAAACTTTTTTTGGTATTATGATGTCCATAAACTATGAATATTTTTTTTGACATTTTATTTTTCTTCATCATTTTTTTCAGGTTTACGTATAACAAAGCCTGCTCCAATTCCCAATGCTATAGCAGAGAACCAAAAAGAATATTCTTGCTCACTTAAAAGCAATAAAAGCCCAAAACCTATAATGATCACACCTAAAAGTTTATTATCCATTGACAATTATTAATCTTATAATAAAGTTTGATTATCCATATGTCATGGAAAAAAAGACTCTGCATCTACATGCAGGACTCTATAAAGAGTTAAAAAGTAGGTTGAAAGAAAGGAGATGTGATGGATAGATTTTCACGTTTGCTTGGTAAGTTCAGCCGAAATAAGTCAGAAGCTAAACTTGCTCAGCAACTTAATAAATCAGTAGAAGCTCCAGAGGCAAACGCTAATGGAACCAGCGGATATTTAATCAAAGAAGGTAAAAACGCTGGAAAAGTGCTTAAGCATTTAAAAACTGATAAAAATAAACTTTAATCTTTATAGAGAGGGGTTTTAAAACCCCTCTTAAGCATTTAATAATCTCATAGATGGAAAAACAAAACTTCTATGATCTGAGTTTTAATCAACTTAAAACATTCTTAATTGATAAAGCTGAAGTTGAGTCAAAAAAAGCTAAGATGCGATCTCAACAGCTATTTAATGCCATTTACAAAAAAAATATCAAAGATTTCGACGAGCTTACAACTTTTGGAGTAGAATTAAGAAACAAGATAAAAGATTTGATCAGTTTGGAAAAACCAAAAATTGTAGATATCCAAAAATCAAAAGATGGAACAATTAAATTTCTTTTAGAGCTAAAGGATAAAAGAAATGTCGAAACAGTCCTTATCCCAGATAAATCTAAGAGCAGATATACAATTTGTTTATCTGTTTCAGTAGGGTGTTATCTTTCGTGTGAATTTTGTGCAACTGCACAAATTTCTAAGAAATTGGTAAGGAATCTTACCCCTGGTGAAATTATTTCACAAATTGTTTTATGTAAGGATTATATTAATGATTGGTCTACACAAAAAAAAATTACTAATCAAGTTTTAATGGGTGAGGGCTCACCTTTTTTAAATTTAGATAATGTCAAAATTGCCATAGACAATTCTAAAAATAAAGATGGTTTAGAATATGGAAGAACCAGAATAACTGTAAGTACTGTAGGTATTGGAACTAAAAAAGATAATATAAATGCTATTGAGTGGGCTGCAAATGAGTTAGACGTTTATCTTGCATGGAGTTTACATAGTTCAATACCAAAACATAGATCAGAGCTAATGCCTATCAATGATAAATATTCAATTAATTTGTTAATACCTCAATTAAAAAAATATTATGAAAAAACAAAATTACCAATTTTTATTGAGTGGATATGTTTAGATGAAAATTTAACAAATGATCATGCAAAAGAATTAATTAAGATTATGAAAAAAGTACCCTCAAAACTTAATTTAATTGAATTTAATCCACTAACTAACAAAAATTTTAAAGCTGCAACCCAGGAAAATATAGATAAATTTTCAAAGATTATACAAGATGCTGGATTTTTATCTTTGTTTAGAAGAAGTAGAGGAAGAGATATTAATGCTTCATGTGGTTCTTTGGCAAATAAAAAAGCATTAAATAATTAAATGTTATATAATGTATTATGGATTCGTTAATAAGTTTAGTAGTAGTATTGCTTCTAACTGCTAATTTGGCTGGTTTAGTAATACTTTTAAAACGAAAACAACCTGAACAAACAAATAATGAGCAAATATTTAAAGATGAAGTTAATTCTTTAAAAAATTCCTTCAGTCAATCTTTTGGATCTATGAGCAAAGAAATTGCAAAAGATATGACTGGAGCCCTAACTAAAGTTGATGAAAAAGTTTCAGTATTTAACCAACAAGTTAGTGAATTAAATAAAAGCCAAGATAATTTCAGCAGAATTTTAAGTGGTGTTAAAACATACGGCACACTAGCTGAATTTGGATTGGGTGCTCTTCTTAAGGATTTATTACCATCATCACAATTTATAGCTAATGCAAAAATGAAAGATGATACATCCGAGACAGTGGAATTTGCGATCAAACTCCAAGATGTCCTTTTACCTATTGATAGTCATTGGCCTGTTGAAAAATATAAAGCAATTGATGATGCATTTAACGCGAATGATAAAGATGCTCAAGCAGAAGCTAGAAAAGACTTAGCTGCAGCTTTCAGATTAAAAGCTAAAACGGTTCACACAAAATATATAGCTCCTCCAAAAAGTACTGATTTTGCAATTGTTTATGTTCCAACAGAGGGACTGTTTTCTGAACTTTCAAGTTATAGGGATCCAAAAACAAAAGAATTATTGCTTCAAGAACTCAGAACAAAATATAAAGTAACAGTTTCAGGCCCTAATACATTATCAGCTTTGTTACAATCTTATCATTTAGGATTTCAAACCCTCAAGGTCCAACAACATGCTACTCAAATATATAGTGATCTAAGAAATATAAGCTCCAGATTTGAAAAACATTTTGATGGCATTAAAGATCTAAGAAAGAAATTAGAACAAGCCATGACTGCAACCGATGGTTTTGGAAGAGATGCTAGATCAATAATGAATACACTGGGAAATATTAAAGATCCTGAACAGGTAACAGACTCCTTGAAAGAAAATCCAGAAAAGATAAAAGTTCTTAAGTAAACATAAATTATGTCTAACTTTGTCTTTTACGATTTTGAGACCAGCTCTTCTAATAAACATTGGGGTCAAATAATTCAAATTGGCGCTGTATTAACTAATGATAATTTAGACGAACTAGATCGTTTTGACTCAAGATGTAGATTAAGTCCAGGAATTATTCCTGAAGCAATGGCTTTGATTGTAAATAAAACTTCACCTTTGATGTTAAAAAATTCTAATCTTTCCCATTATGAAATGATAAGACAATTTGTTGAAACTTTAAAAAGATGGGGCAAGGCAACTTATATCGGTTTTAACAGCATTGAATTTGATGAAGAATTTTTAAGAAGTACACTATTTCAAACATTGGAATACCCATATATTACTAGTACTAACGGCAATAAAAGAGGAGATATGTTAAGTTTAGCGCGTGCAGCAAATCTTTATTATCCTAATACACTAAAAAATTCTAAAAATGAAAAAGGAAATGATGTTTATAAATTAGATCAAATGGCTCCTTTAAATGGAATTGATCATGGAAATGCTCACAGTGCTATAGGAGATGTTTTGGCAACTGTTGGTATCGCTAAATTAATTTCAAAAAAAGCTCCAAATGTTTGGAAAGCTAGTCAACTCACTTTAGATAAAAATCACTCTCTTGAATTGATAAAAAAAGAAAAATTATTTTGTACTAATGAGTATTTTTATGGTCGTAGTAGACCTTATGTTCAAACCTTTGTTTGCCAACATCCACAATACCAGTGGCCACTTTGTTTTGATTTGAAGCATGATCCTTCTCCTTATTTAAAAATGCCAATTAAAGAATTAACAGCTGCCATGAAAAAACAACCTAAATTTATAAGAACTCTTAGGCATAATAAGCATCCTGTAATAATGAATCCTTCATATGCGGAAAAATTTGAAGAATATAAAATGATTGGGATATCAAAATTAGAAAGTAGAGCTAAAATGATTAAAAATAGTAAAGATTTTGGAGATAAAATTACTTCAATCAAACGATCTGAAATTGAAGAAAAAGAACAAACAAAATCACAAGAAGATCTTTATAACGAGGAAAGTATTTATGCTAAATTTACTTCTCCAGAAGATAACAAAATCATGCCTGAATTTCATAAAGTCGATTGGGATAAAAAATTAATTGTAATCTCAAAGTTTAAAGATGATAGATTGCAGTATTTTGGAAAAAAACTTCTCTATAAAGAAAAACCTGAACTTTTAAGTAAAACAGATTATAATTTAATTCATAAAGATACTGCTAAAAAACTCTTAAGCACAAATAATGAAAAATGGAACACTATTCCAAGAACCTATTCTGAAATAGATACCCTAAGAGCAAAATTTGAAAAAGAAGATCGGCCTGAGAACTTAGTTATTCTTGATGAAATTAACGCATACGTTGAAGAGTTAGAAAAAATTTACTCTTCTGCATAGTTGACTTTAAAGAATAAATATTTATTTATTGATTATGATAAAAGTTACAGATGATACTTACGAAAACTTTGTAAAAACAGGAAGCAAAACCAAAATTTTAAAGCTAGGAGCTACTTGGTGCAATCCTTGCCAAATGGCTATTCCTCCTTGTAATGAATTAGCAGAAGAACTAAAGAATGATTTTGAAATTGGAGAGTTAGATATTGAAGAGTCAGCAAATACACCTGTTATGCTTTCCTGTAAAGGTGTGCCCTTATTTGTTAAATTCAAAGAGGGAAAAGAAGTTTCTAGAAAAGTTGGCTGGCCAGGAAAACAAGAATTAAAAAATTGGATTACAAGTTCTTAGTTTTTATTTAAAATATTTCCACAATTATAGAGACTGCCAAAACAAACTATAATTTTTTTTTCATTATTGCTTATTTTTTTTAAGGCCTCTTTAACATTTCGACACTCTTCTGAATTAATTTTATTCTTAATAGCAATCTTATTTAGTTCTTTTGCTGTTACAGAACTATTCTCATTTTCAATAGCCACAGTGAATATTTTTTTAAATAAATTTTTCAATTCTTTGATAAATAAATCTGGTTCTTTATTTTTTGTCATTGACCAAATACCATATTTTGGCAATTTTAACTTTTTTAGATAATCATATAAATTTTTAGCATCAGCAGGAGCATGTGCACCATCGATCATTATTATTTCATTTTTGTGCAACATTTTTTTGATTTTACCATTTTTTAAATAATTAAATCTTCCTGGGAAAGTTAGAGTTGGTAAAGTTTTTTCAATTATTTTTTTGCTGATTTTTAAATCTAAAGCTATTTTTATTGCATGACCAATATTTTCAAACATGCCTTTCGAGTGTACATTGTTAGTATTAAGTTTGATCTTAGTTTTTTTATCTTGATAAAAATAATGATTACTTTTTTTGATTAATTTCCAAGCACTAGGGTAATTAATTTTACTTTTATTTTTTTTTAAATGAACTTTTATTTTTTTTAATACATAAGGCGTTTGTTTACCTATATAGATATTTGAAAAATTGTTCAAATATCCCACATCTTCGTGAATTATTTCATTAAGAGTTTTCTTTTTGAGAAATATTTTATGCTGAAGATTTATATTTACAACAATTTGGGCGAGAGGAAAATCAAAGATATTTCCGCAGTCGTGTTTCCATAAAGCACCAGTTTCAATTAAGTGGAAGTCCACATTAAGTTTTGATGCATTTATTACATATATCAAAGTAAGTACTTCATAAATTGTTAGCGGTATCTTTAATCTTTCAATTTCTTTAATAGTATCTTTAATTTCTTTATGAGTTAAATATCTTTTTCCCATATAAAATCTTTCTCTAATATCTTGAATTGAAGGTGAGATATAAGTTGATACAGTTTGACCGTTAGCCTCTATAAAACTTTTCAAAGATGATAAAGTTGTAAATTTTCCAGATTCTCCTAAAATACTAATTACATTATTAATTTTTTTTTCTGGATGACCAAGCTTTGATAAAGCTAATTTAATTCTTTTTAGGCCAAATTTAATTCTTTTATTAAAAAGTTTATGTTTAGCTAGCTGATTGTAGAGTGCGTTGGACTGAGACATTTGATGGATCACTTTTAGCTTTTGTCTCTGGTTTTTTCAATAAAACATTTAAAAGTATTCCAATTGAAGAATTTAAATATCTTCTTTCGACTATTAAATCTATGAATCCATGTTCTTTTGTAAATTCAGCTGTTTGAAAATTCTCAGGTAGATTCTCTCTTACAGTATCTTTTATGACTCTGGCACCTGCAAATGCCACCATTGCAGACGGCTCGGAAATTATTATGTCCCCTAACATAGCCCATGATGCAGTCACACCTCCTGTAGTAGGATTTGTAAGAACTACAATAAAAGGAATATTATTTTTTTTTAATTCATTCACTGCAAGAGTTGTCCGAGTCATTTGAGTAAGAGCAATACATGACTCTTGCATTTTTTGCCCACCGGAACAACTAAAAAAAATAAACGGAGATTTTGACTCTATTGCATGTTGTGCGCCAGCTATAAATGCTTCACCAGAGGCTGCACCAAATGAGCCTCCCATAAATCTAAAATCTTGTGCTCCAACAACAACATCAATTTCATTCACTTTACCTTTAGAGATTAAAATAGCATCATCTTGTTTTGTTTTATTTCTGGCATCCTTTAATCTGTCTGTATATTTTTTACTATCAACAAAATTTAGTGGATCATCTTTTGGTAAAGGTGTTTTTAAAACTTCGTACTCGCCTTTATCGAAAAATAATTGAAATCTTTCTTTACACGATAATTTGTGATGAGCACCACACTTAGGACAACAATTAAAGTTTGATTTGAGGTCCTCTTTATATATTAAGTTTTTACATCCACAAGTAGTCCACAGATTTTCTTCAACTTTTGAAGATTTTTTTTCAAAAAGGGATTTAATTTTTGGTTTTATAAATTTTGATATCCAATTCATGAGATTTTTCTCCTTAAACTGTATACCAATTTATCCAACTTTGTGACAGGATTTTGTTTTTTTTTGATAGAATCCGTAATAGTTTTACATAATTGACTACCCACAACCAATCCATCAGCGTTTTTGAGGGAATATATAGTTTTATTGGTAATTCCAAAACCTATTACCAAGTTTTTTTTAGGGTTAATTCTTTTGATCTTATTATAGTTTTGAAGAATTTGTTTGGGCGAAACTTTAAGTTTACCACCAGTTGTAGATAACATTGAAATATAATAAATCATGTCATGAGAGTCTTTTATAATCTTTCTCATTCTTTCTTTTGATGTTGTTGGAGACAATAATTGAATAAAATTTATTGATTTTTTTTTACATTTATGTGCAAAATATTTATTTTCCGGATATGGAAGATCAACAATAATTAAACCATCCACACCAGAAGCTTTGCAATTATTTAAAAAATTATTTTCTCCATTTTGATAGATTAAATTAAAATAACCCATCAATATTAAAGGTTTATTAGGATTAGATTTTTTAAATTTTTTTACTATGTAAAAAACATCTTTAAGTTTTATTCCATTCTTTAAAGCTCTATAAGAACTAGTCTGGATCTGTCCACCATCTGCAATTGGTGTGTTATGAGGAAAACCTAATTCTAAAATATCAGTATATTTTGAAATTGAATTTAATATTTTAATTGAATTTTTTTTTGTATTATCACCGGCAACTGTATAAGTTATAAGAGCTGGTCTCTTTTCTTTTCTACAATGTTCAAAAGCTAGGGTAATTTTTGATTTCATCTTATATAAGATCCTAATTTTTGTTTAATAATGTCTTTATCTTTAATGCTATCACCGCAAGAATTAACAATAATTATCTCAGAAGATTTTAACTTAGGTGCTATCTTAATTGCTTCAGCAAAAGCATGTGAAGGTTCAAGCGATGGAGAAATATTTTCTAATTTAGAAACTAATTGATAAGCTTTTAAAGCTTCCTCATCTGTTGCAGATACATATCTAGCACGTTTTGTATCTTTTAAGAAACAATGTAGGGGCGAAATTCCAGGGTACATAAGCCCCGCCGAACAAGATTCTATAGATCCTATTTGTCCTTCTTTATCTTGAATTACGTATTGAGCAGCTCCGTGTAAAATTCCTACCTTAGATCCATTTGTTAAGGGAGCGGCATGAAGCTTGCTATTTTGAGGTCCACCTGCTTCAATTCCAATAAATTCTGCATTTGTATCCATGAATTCATTCCAAAAACCCATAGCAGAACTTCCACCTCCAACGCAATTCAAAAGTTTTAACTTATTAGGTATTCTTCCAAATTCATCTTTAATTTGTTTTATAAGTTCCCTTGAAATTTGTGCTGTACTAAATGCGCAAATTTTTATAAATATATTTGGACCCACTGTTGATCCCACACACATATGAGTAGTGTTACAATTTGAAACCCAATAACGCATACATTCACTAACAGCATCAACTAAAGTTTGGCTTCCCGTTGTCACAGGAACGATTTCAGCACCATTTTTTTTCATAGCTTCTACATTCGGTCTTTGCCTTTTTATATCTCTTGAACCCATAAAAATTTTACATTTAAGTCCAAATTTTTTTGCTGCCATAGCAAGCATTTTTCCGGCATAGCCAGCTCCCGTGTCTCCTACAATGTATTTTTTACCAGCTCTTTTAGCAATAAGGCAATGCACTGTTGCATTATAAATTTTATGGGCCCCACCATTTGCTTCTGATACCACCTTTGCATAGATTTGTGCTCCACCTAAATGTTCTGTTAAATTTTCAAGTTTAATAAAAGGAGTAGGAGCTCCAACATAGTTTTTAAAATGGTAATCTCTTTCTTTTAAGAATTTTTTATCTTTCCTCAACTTTGCAAATAACTTGGTTAAATCATCAATAGGTTTTTTTAGAGTTTCAGGAATGAAATTTCCACCAAATTTACCACCATACATATAGTTTTTATCATGTTGATCAATGAGCGGTATGCCTTTTTTAATTTTCATTATTTATTCTTTTATAATGATTTAATTAGCTTTTGAATATTCTTTTTAATATTTCCTCGGGTAACTGAACGCCCAATAACAAGCCAATCAGAGTTGACTTTTTTGGCTTCCATAGATCGTTTTTGATCATAATTTCTTTTACCTATCTGAACACCTGGAGTAATGATTTCTTTTTTAAAAACTTTTCTGACAACACTTACTTCAAAAGGACTACAGACCAAAGCATCCAAAGATGCTTGTCTGGCTAGTTTTGCTTGATGAGCTACCAAATTTTTAACAGATTTATTGTAGCCTATTAATTTTAAATCTCTATCATCGAGTGATGTTAAGGTTGACACCCCAACGACCTTGATTGAACCAGAAACTTTTTTAACCGCCTTCAAGGCCTTAAGGCCTGATGAGATATGGACTGTAAGGTAATTTATCTTTAAATCTTTCAATGCTTTCACTGCAGACAGCATTGTATTTACAGTGTCGTTTAATTTGAGATCAACGAAAATAGTTTTATTATTTAATTTGGATACAAAATGTCTTCCTTTTTTTGAATTCATAAATTCAAGTCCAAATTTATATCCAATTTTGATTTTCTTGGTTTGTGATTGATTAATTATTTTTTTTGCTATTTTAAGGTCAGTAGTATCGACAGCTATAAATATCTTCTTCATTGATTTAAAAACTCTTTAAATTTTTTACTTGCCCTAAATCGTATCTTATTCTTTTTTGGAACGTAAATCAGCCTTCCAGTTCTTGGATCTCTTGCTGAATATTTTTCCCTAATTTCTTTGATAAAAAAAGTTCCAAAATCTCTAAGTTCTACCGATTTTCTCTCTTTAAGCGCGTGTTCAATATTATCGAAGAAGTTATCTATGATAGAATCAATCTGTTTATGATTTAGTTTTGGATGTTTTTTTTTTAATTGTTTAATTAATTTTGGTCTCGACAATTATTTTTCTTCTTTTTTCTTTTTCTTTCCACCACCGATGGCTTTTTCAAAAATTCCTTTTAGGGTAGCTCCTGACTTTGTAGCACCTTCACCAAATTTTGCTATTAAAGATTTTTCCTCATCTATTTGAGCAGCTTTCACGCTTAATTTAATCTTTCTTGCTTTTAAATCCAATTCTGTAATTTTTGCATCTAAAGCGTTGCCTGGAGAAAAGACTTCAGGTCTAGCATCTGCTGATTCTTTTGCTAGGTCTGATTTTCTAATCGTAAAAATTAATTTTTTATCTTTATCTACTGTAACTTTAACACCAGTTTTTAAAACTTCGTGAATTCTTGTAGTTATTACGTCTCCAATTTTTTTACTATTATCTTTAAACCAGTCTAAAGGATCTTTATCCAAAGCACGTTTTGAAAATCTTATTTTATCATCTTTTATGTCTATAATTTGAACAGATAAAATATCATTCTTTTTATATTTTTTCAGGTTATCAATATTTTCATCATAAGAAATTTCTTTATAGTGAAGCATACCAGTCAGTTTAGAGTCTAAGAGTTCCCCAAAAATTGCTTTATCTGTAACATTATTGATCTTTATTTTTACTTCCTTCCCTATACTATCTTTTATTTTGTCCCATGGATTCTCTAGCACTGCTTTATAAGATAATGAGATTCTTTTTGACTCTTTATCTATATTTACAATTTTAAACTTAATATTTTGAGAAACTGAGAGTATTTTGCTTGGCTTAATATTTCTATTTGTCCAGTCTAACTCACTCGAATGAATTAGCCCTTCAATTCCATCTTCAATTCTAACGAAACATCCATAGTCCATTATTTTTGTTACTGTTCCATCATAAATTTCACCAACTTTATATTTCTTTTCAATTTTTTCATACGGATCCTCCGTTAAAGCCTTAATTGATGCTGACACACGATTAGTTTTAGGATCAATTTTAGTTATTTTTACTTTTAGTTTTTGGCCAATTGTTACAAGATCTGCAGGTTTTTTTACTCTGCCATGACTTAAATCACTCACGTGTAACAAGGCATCAATTCCATAAATATCCAAAAATATTCCCCAGTCCGTTGTGGCTTTTACAATGGCATCCTCTACAATATCGCCTTCTTTAATGTTTTTTAAAGCTTCAGCAACTTCAGCATTTTTGCTTTTTTCAAGCACCGCTCTACGAGAAACACAGACATTACCTCTGGAGCGATCAATACGTGTTGCAATCACTTTTACTGGAGTATTCATTAAATGGTCAATTTTTTTTAAAGGTCTAACATCTATTTGTGAAGAGGGCATAAAACATGCAAGTGAGTCTACTGTGCATATAAAACCACCTTTCACTTTTCCAGTTATATAACCAGTCAATTCTTCTTGTGTCTCAAAAACTTTTTCCATTTTTTTCCAAGACTTCATTTTTCTGGCTTTTTCTCTTGAAAGGACTATTTCACCTGAACGAGCGCTTTCAATTCGTTCTAAATAAACGTCTACAGTAGATCCAACTTTTAATTTTGACAGTTCATCGTCATTTTTAAACTCTTCAATAGGTATCATCCCTTCAGACTTAGCTTTACAGTCTACCACTATAAAATTTTTCATTATTTCAGTAACTGTAGCTTTTATAATTTCATTTTCTTTGAGTTTTCTATCTTTAAAATCTTCATCTAATAGACTTTGGAACTCTTGTTTTAAAGGGCTGGTTTTTTTTAATTCTTGTTCAGTTGACATATTTTATTTTAACAACTTCGTTACGTGTTTTGACATTTTTTTCAGCATTTCTTGTTTATTTAATTTATCCGTTGCGATTTCTATCGCATTTCTATGTTTTTTTAAAGGGCTGTTTTTCCTTTTCAAGTCATGATTATTTCTTATTCTTAAGGCTTTTTTAACGTCTTTAAGTTTAATTTTATTATTTCTTTTTTTTAACTCTTTAAACCTTCTGTAAGCAGCTACATTTAAATTACATTTAAAGAAAAATTTTAAATCCGAATTGGGTAGTATTTTTGTTGCTATATCCCTTCCTTCAATACAGCAATTTTTATTTTTTTTTACAAAAGCAATTTGAAAATTCTTTAATATTTCTCTTATAGCACTTTTTTTTGCAACAATTGCGCTAAAGTTTGATATTTCTTGGGTATGGAGATTAAATTTATTAATTTTTTTGTAATTCAATTTTTTAAATTTGTTTTTTAAAAAATTTATTTGATTTATTGGTTTATATTTTAATAAAAGGAAACTTGCATATCTATATAATAAACCTGAAGATAGAAATTTAAGTTTATATTTTCTAGCTATCATTTTTGCACCCGTAGATTTTCCTGTTGCTGCACCACCATCACAAGCTATCTGAATAGTTCTCTTATTTAATTTCACAATTTCCTCCAAGAGACTTAATAATTTTTAAGAAAGATGGTGACGAAGTATAAACGGTTTCAAAATTGTTAATCTTAATTTTAACTCCTAAAAGTAAGGAGAGTATTAGTGAAGACATACATATTCTGTGATCTCCCAAACTGGGAACGTTTATAGTTTTATTCTTTATTTTTATATTACTTTTACCATAAATTTTAATTTCGTTTTGATTTGCAATAGTCTTTATTCCAATTTGTTTAAGAATTTTTTGCATCTCTCTAATTCTATTACTTTCTTTGTTAGCTAAATCCCCAATCCCTTTAAAAACAGATAATCCATTTGTTAAACCAGCTATTACAAACATAATTGGATATTCATCTGTTGCTTTGACATAGTACTCCTTAGCAGCTTTTAAAGGTTTAATCTTACAACTTTTTATATTTATATCTCCATGAATTTCATTATTGTTTCTTTTTATATTTGAAAATTTTATTTTTGCTCCATGTTTTTTTAACAAGTCATAGAACCCTATTCTTGTAGGATTTAATCCAACTTTTTTTATTTTGAGAGAAGAGTTTTTATTCAGCAGTGTAAGCGCAGTAAAAAAAGCAGCGCTCGATGGATCACCAGGTATATCAATGTCAATTGAATTTAATTGTTTTTTTCCAAAGACTTCTATAATTTTTTTTTTGCCCTTTTTAATTTTAATTGCTTTTAAATTTGAGCAAAGTATGTTCTCTGAGTGATCTCTAGATTTTTCTGTTTCTGTTATCTCTGTGTTACCAAAAGAATTTAAACCTGCTAAAATTACTGCACTTTTTAATTGAGCAGATACTCCAGCTTTATATTTTATACCAACAGGCATTTCAGTCGAAATAAGTTTTAAAGGAAAATTATATTTATTTTTTGGTAGAAACTCTGCTCCAAATTCTGACATTAGTATGATCAATTTTTTCATACTTCTTTTGTTCAATGAATTATCACCTTTAATTTTAATTTCTATATCAGGTGTTGTAGATAGTATTCCAATTAGTAATCTTGCCAATGTTCCAGAGTTACCAAAATCTAATTGTAAGTTTTTTTTTGCAAAAAAAGATCCCAATCCTTTACCATAAATAATATATGAACCTGCTTGCTCTTTCTTAATTTTAACTCCAAGTTTTTTTAAACAATTTATAGTAGAAAAAACATCTTCCGACTCTAATACGTTTTTTAATTTTGAAATATCTTGACTTATTGCACCGATTAAAAAGCTTCTAATTGATAAAGATTTATCCGAGTCAACTTTAATTACTTTATTAAATGGTTTAATTGACTCTCTATTAATTAGGTTAAATCTTTTTGACAACATCAATTTTATGAAAATTGTGATCCAAAATAATGCTCTATAGCTTTTGAGGATTTTAATAGCTCTCGAGAAGTTCCCTCTGCAATTACTGTATGTTCTCCAAGAACGTAGCTTCTGTCTGTGATGTCAAACAGATTTTTAACATTATGATCAGTAACAAGAATAGCAGTTCCACTCGATTGAATCTTTAAAATATATTTTTGAATATCTTGAATTACCAAAGGATCTAAAGCAGCTAAAGGTTCATCTAATAAAACAATTTTTGGTTTATTAATCATTACTCTTGCCATCATTAATCTTCTTATTTCTCCTCCTGATAAAACTGAAGCATTAAGACTTCTTAAATGTTGCAAATTAAATTCATCAAGTAACTTTTCTGTAATTTCTTTTTGTTGACTTGCGTCTTTGATACTGATTTGAGCTATTCCAAGAATATTATCGTATACACTCATATCAAAAACACTCCTTTGCTGGGGCAGATATCCTAAACCTTCTTTTGATCTTAAATGAATTGGTATTTGTTCAATCGATTTATTATTCAAATAAATTTTTCCACCCTCAGGATTTTGCTCTCCTATACTAATTGAAAATAATGTTGTTTTTCCACATCCGTTTGGACCAAGGACTCCTACACATTCTCCAGGAAAGACTTTAAGTGAAAGTTTTTTTAAAACTGGTCTACCATCAAAAGATTTACTTATATCTTTTACCTCAAAAATTGGCTTATCTTTTTTAAATTTTAATATTCTAAAACCTTTTTTCATTTAAATTCACATTAGCATTTATTTTACCTTTATTAAAAGAGGTAATATTTAGTTTTTGTTTTTTTATGTCAAATAAAAGTTTATCCGCTATTAAGTTTCCTCTAATATCATCAATTCTTACATTCTCATAAATACTTAGATATCTTTTTGAGTTAGAATAATCAGCTTTTTGGGCATAAAGATTGCTACTTAAATAATTTGCTTTTACATCATCAATAAACTTCATATCTAAGGTTTTATTATTATAAACACCTTTTTTTGACCAGATACGTAGTGTTGTATCATCTTTGAAATAAAAAATTGCCTCAACCGATGACATATATATTATTTCTGGTGTCAATTTATCAAGATATGCCTCTCTAGACTTTAGCACATATCTATTTCCACTTAAATCTAAACCAGTATATTCAATATTAATAAATTTTTCTTGATTTTCTAAGTTCTGCTCAGATTTTTGATCTTTTATTTTTTCTTTTGTTGTCTCAGAAATTATAGTTTCATTAATTTTGTAATCTTGGTTGTAGTAAGTAAAGTAAATAATCATTATCCCAATAAACAACAGAATAAATTGAGTAATTCTTAATTTTTTCTTTCTTTCAATCATCTGAGGCCGTGTTGTAGAAGAAAATGTATGTGAATAATTCCTTGTAATTTAGCTTTATTCTTTAATGCAAAATGTTTATCAGATACCACAAGTAAACTTGTTATTTTCTTTTCATTCATAATAGTCAAAGCTTTTGAAGCTGGCATGTTTTCATTAACAGTAAGAGGATTTTTTGTCATAATTTTTTCTAAATTAGTTTCTTTTGAAATTGACCTCATTTCTCTCCTTAAGTCCCCATCAGATATTAATCCTGCAATAAAATTATTTTTTAGCACTACAACAACTCCAAGTTTTTTTTTATTTATGACACTTAAAGCCTCTCTAATTCTTTTTTTAGAATTTATTACTGGAAGTTTTTTTCCTGTAACCATTATATCTTTTGCTAAAAGCAAAGAACCACCAATATTCCCTCCTGGATGAAAAACTTTGAATTTTTCTTTAGAAAATTTTCTTTTATACATTACCGTAGTAGCTAAACAATCGCCTAAAAGCATTTGTAAAGAGGTACTAGAAGTTGGAACCATGCCAATCACGTCAGACTCTCTAACTTTTGGTAATAAAATTTTAATATCACTTGCTTTTAATAATAAACTGTCAGCTTTAGATGCAGCTCCAATAATCTTAATTCTTGAACGATTTGCATACTTTAGCATATTTGAAAGTTCAGACGTATTACCTGAATATGAAAAAATGATTAAAATATCTTTTCTTTCAATCTGACCCATATCTCCATGTAAAGCTTGTGCTGGATCGCAAAAAAAACTTGGGATACCCACGCTGGAAAATGTTGCTGAAATCTTACGTGCTATTAATCCTGATTTACCTATTCCTGCAAAAACCACTTTTCCTTTACAATCAAGTATTGAGTCTACAGCTTTAATGAAAGAACTATTAAATACTTTATTAATTTTTTTTAATTCATTAATTTGATTCTTGGCAGCTTTTTTTGCTAAATTTATGTAATTACTTTTTTTCATTAGTGTTCAAAAATATCAAATTTAAATCCATTTTGGTCAAGCTCAACTCTAGTATTTAAAAAATTAAGACAATTGTTAAATAGTTCCATTCTATTCTCTCTTAACAGCATCTTCTCTAATTCCAACTTTATTTTATGTAAAAAAATTACGTCATTCGCAGCATACTCTAATTGTTTTTCAGAGAGATCACTTATATCTTTATTCCAATCGCTGCTTCCTTGGCGTTTGTCTAAATTTTTATTACAGAACTCTTGCACTAAGTTTTTTAACCCGTGAGCATCAGTATAGGTTCTAACAATTTTTGATGCTATCTTCGTATCAAAAATATTCTTTAATTTGCATTTTAAAAAAAATTCTAAAGCATTCTTATCAAATCTTAAAAAATGACCTATCTTTAAAATTTTGTCATTCTCAAGAACAGAAACTAAATTTGGGGCTTTAAAAGTTTTTTTGTTTGGTTGAATAATGTAAACATTCTCTTTTTCATCACAAATTTGTATTAAACTTAATTTATCTCTTTCAGGTATCTGCAAACCAGTGGCCTCAGTGTCTATTGCAATACTGTTCTTAAATGAACTAGCTATCTCTGAAGTTATGTCCTCTTTTATCTTAATTATTTTCATATATAGTTTCTAAATATCATGAAAAATCAAATTTGCACAATTTTAGGTGGTGGAGGTTTTATAGGAAGATATCTTGTTCGAAATTTGACTAAGAGGAACTATAGATGCATTATTTCTACAAGAAATGCTTTTCAAAAAGGGTATTTAAAGACCCAAGCCACTCCTGGTTCGATAGAACTAATTAATTGGGACTCTAACAATTTTGATGAGTTAAAAGAGTCAATCGAAAATTCTGATGTTGTGATCAACCTAATTGGAATTCTTTTTGAAACGAGAAAACAAAAATTTATGAAAATTCATAGAGATATACCCGAAGCGGTTTCAAAAATATGTGCTAAATCAGATGTAAAAAAATTTATTCAAGTAAGTGCAATTGGCGCGAATGAAAATTCAAAATCCTTATATCAGAGATCAAAATTCCAGGGAGAGATAAAAGCACTTACAAATTTTAAAAACACCGTAGTAATTAGACCAAGTGTTGTGTGTGGGACAGAGGACAATTTTACAAACTTATTTTCTAAATTAAGTATTTTACCCATAATACCAGTGGTTGGTATAAATTATAAATTTCAACCTATATTAGTTACTGATGTTGCTGATGCCATTGTTAAGGCTATTGAAGCAAAAGATAATCATGGAAAAATTTATGAAATAGGTGGACCTAAAATCATAAGTTTTGGTGATATGGTTAAATCAATTACGAAAACATTAAACAAGAAAAGATTTGTTGTTGAAATGCCGATGCCAATTGCAAAAATTCAAAGTAGCATTATGAGTTTGCTTCCAATACCTCCAATATTAACTCGAGACCAATGTGAAATTTTATCGGAAGCAGATAATGTTGTCTCAAATAATCATCTAACACTACAAGACCTTAATGTAAAACCATCTGATGTTGAGGAAGCCATGAAAAAATGGTTATGGAGATTTAGAGATGGTGGACAGTTTGCAAAAGCACAATGAAAAGTATTAGTTTGTTATCAGGATATATCTTTTTAATTTTAGCTATATTAAGTGGCATTTTCTCTAATAGCTTTTTAAAAGCAACAGAAGGGTTTACCAAATTTGGACCAACTCTTTTTTGTATAGCAAACATGTTTATTTGTATATTTTGTCTTTCAAAAGCCATGAGTGTTATACCCGTAGGTTTTACTTACGCAACTTACGGAGCTCTCACAATTACCGCAGTCACTTTGTTTGGAGTTTTTAAATATAATCAAACCCCAAATATTTATGGTATCTCAGGTTTAATATTAATAATTCTGGGAGTTGTCCTTTTAAATACTTTAGGAAAAGTAAAATAAAACCTACAGTAGAATCCTTAAAATCATATTCAGACTCCTCATTATATTTTTTTTATGCTAGCTTTTTTAAAAAGATAATATTGGGGGATACACAATGAAACAATTAAAAGCACTGATTTGCTCGATAGCGCTTTTTGCAATGTTTGCAGGAACTGCTGCTCAAGCAAAAACAGAAATACAATGGTGGCATGCTTTTGGTGGAAGATTAGGTGAACTGCTTAATGAACAAGTGGAAAAATTTAATGCAAGCCAAGACAAATATACTGTTGTTCATACTAGAAAAGGAAATTATTCCGAAACTTTAAATGCTGGTATTGCAGCTTTTAGAGCTGGTCAACATCCAAATATATTAATGGTATTTGAAGTTGGAACTGCCAGTTTGATGGCAGCTAAAGGAGCCTATGTTCCTATGTACCAACTTATGAAAGATGCTGGTCAAAGATTTAATCCAAATGGATTCGTGTCGGCGGTAAGTGGTTATTACACTACTACAGATGGCAAAATGTTATCTATGCCATACAACTCCTCAACACCAGTTCTTTGGGTAAATAAAGACTTAATGAAAAAAGCAGGTTTGGATCCAGAAATGGATTTAAGCACTTGGAAAAAAGTTGGGAACGCACTTGATGCTGCAAAAGCGAAAGGTATTGATATGCCTTTCTGCACATGTTGGCACAGCTGGATCCATCTTGAGAATTTTTCAGCTTACCACAATATACCATTTGCAACTAAATCTAATGGATTTGCTGGTTTAGATACTGAGTTGGCGTTCAACAGTCCAGTTCACATTAAACACATCCAAACTTTAGGCAAATGGGCACAAGAAGGTAAATTTAAATACATGGGTAGAAGAAACGAAGCTGGTAAAAATTTTAGAGCCGGAGAGTGTATGTTGATGACAGAGTCTTCAGCAGGATACGCTGGTATAAAAAAACAAGCTAAGTTTGATTTTGCTATTAGACATTTACCTTACTATGGAGCAACAGAAGCACCTCAGAATACAATTATTGGAGGTTCGTCTTTATGGGCTCTATCTGGAAAATCTAAAGAGGAAAATAAAGCTACAGCTGCTTTTTTAGCATTCCTATCTAGAACTGACATTCAAGCTAAGTGGCACCAAGATACTGGTTATTTAGGTGTTACAACAGCTGCCGCTAAAAAAACTAAAAGTTCAGGTTTCTACAAAGCAAATCCTGGAACTGATTTAGCTGGAATACAGATGATGAGAAATAAAGTTACTCAAAACTCTAAAGGCTTACGTCTTGGATCTTTTGATCAGATAAGAGGAATTATCGATGAAGAGATGGAAGGAGTTTATAGCGGTAAAAAAACTGCTCAAGTAGCTTTAGATAGCGCTGTAAAAAGAGGTAATGTTCTTTTAAGAAGATTTGAAAGAGCTAACAAGTAAATCAATTTGATATTCTAGGGGTGAAAACCCCTAGAATATTTCTTAATATCAAATGGAAAAAAGAGTATTTTTTAAAGGTTGGATGTTACCAGCTATTTTAGTTGCACCACAACTTATCATCTCTTTTATTTTTTTCTTTTATCCGTCAGGGCAAGCAATTTGGAATTCTTTGTTTTTACCTGACCCTTTTGGATTAAAAACAGAATTTGTAGGTTTAGATAATTTTAGATTTTTGTTATCTGATCCTTATTATTTAGCTAGTTTTAAAACCACAATAATTTTTTCTACTGCTGTCTCAGTTTCATCAATGGCTATAGGTTTATATCTAGCAGCTTTAGCAGATCGGTTAATTAAGGGAGCAGGTGTTTATCAAACACTATTAATTTGGCCTTACGCCATAGCACCAGCGATCGCAGGGGTTTTATGGTTGTTTATGTTTAATGGAAATATTGGTTTAGCCTCTTATTATCTTAAAGCATTAGGTTATGAATGGAATCATACTTTAAAAGGTGATCAAGCGATGTTTCTAGTTATTTTAGCATCCTCATGGGGAAGAATAAGTTATAACTTTTTATTTTTTTTGGCAGGATTACAAGCTATTCCAAAATCAATCATTGAGGCAGCAGCAATAGATGGGGCTAGTTTTTGGAAAAGGTTCGGTACGATTGTAATACCTCTTCTTTCACCCATCACATTCTTTTTATTAGTAGTGAATATTGTTTATGCTTTCTTTGATACTTTTGGGGTAATACACACGATTACTTCAGGCGGACCTGAACAATCAACCACTATACTTGTATATAAAGTGTTTTCAGATGGTTTCGTAAGCCAAGACCTTGGATCTAGTGCAGCCCAGTCAGTAATTCTTTTAGTATTAGTCGGAATTTTAACTGTAATTCAATTTAAATATATAGAGAGAAAGGTTCATTATTAATGGTTGAGAAAAAGAAATCAGGATATTGGTTAACACACTTTGGATTAATTCTAGGAGTGTTATTCATTTTCTTTCCAGTTTGGTTAACTTTCGTTGCATCAACAGTTACGCAAGACGCAATAATACAACCACCATTACCGATAATACCTGGTGGAGAATTTTTTGAAAATTATGCAAACGCTTTGTTTAGGGGAGCTCCTGAGGGTTATGGAGCTAGAGTTCCTGTTATGCAAATGATGATCAATTCAGCAATTATGGCTATAGGAATAACTGTTGGAAAAATTGTAATTTCTTTATTGTCAGCTTTTGCGTTTGTGTATTTTAGATTCCCATTTAGAAATTTATGCTTCTGGTTAATCTTTATTACTCTAATGCTTCCAGTAGAAGTAAGAATAGTTCCTACTTATGAAGTTGTTGCCAACTTAAATTTATTAAACTCTTACACAGGATTAATCTTTCCATTAATTGCATCAGCAACAGCAACTTTTTTATTTAGGCAATTTTTTATGACTATTCCAGATGAAATGGTTGAAGCAGCTAGAATGGATGGATGCAGCCCTATGCGTTTCTTTATAGATATATTAGTACCCATAAGCAAAACCAACATAGCAGCTCTATTTGTAATCTTATTTATTTTTGGTTGGAACCAATATTTATGGCCACTCTTAATGACAACCGATCCGGACATGCAAACTATCGTAATGGCAATAGACTCAATGATACCAACAGGCGATGACTTTGCTCATTGGCCAACGATTATGGCAACAGCAATGTTGGCTATGGTGCCCCCAGTGATAATAGTAGTAAGTATGCAAAAGTTTTTTGTTAAAGGATTATTAGAAAGCGATAAATAATGTCTCAAATTAGTTTACAAAATTTAAAAAAATCTTTCGGAAAAACTCAGGTTATCCATGATCTAAGCATTGATGTGAAAGATGGTGAGCTAATTGTAATTGTAGGCCCTTCGGGATGTGGAAAATCAACTCTGTTAAGAATGGTTGCTGGTCTTGAGGATGCTAATGAAGGAAATATTTTAATCGATAATAAAAAAGTAAACGAGCTTGAACCAATGGAGCGAAATATTGCTATGGTGTTCCAAAATTATGCTCTTTATCCTCATATGTCTGTATTTGATAATATGGCCTATGGTTTAAAAATTGCAAAAATTCCTAAAGACGAAATTGAAACTAGGGTTCAAAAAGCTGCTGAAATTTTAGAGCTTGGGGAACTACTCCAAAGAAAACCAAATCAATTATCTGGCGGACAAAGACAAAGAGTTGCGATGGGAAGAGCAATTGTAAGAAATCCTGTAGCTTTTTTATTTGATGAACCTTTATCAAATCTAGATGCAAAATTGAGAGTTCAAATGAGACTAGAGATTAAAAAACTCCAAACTCAATTAAAAACTACTTCTCTTTATGTTACTCATGATCAAGTCGAAGCTATGACATTAGCTGATCGTATGATTGTAATGAACGAAGGTAATGTTGAACACATTGGAACGCCTTTAGAAGTTTATACAAAACCTAGAACTTTATTCACAGCTCAATTTATTGGAAGTCCAGCGATGAATATTTTAAAAGGTAATTGTCAAAATGATAAAGTGATTTTTGCAAACAAAGCCTCACTTTCAATAAATTCAAAATTTAATGGGCCAGTTAATGTAGGTATGCGACCTGAAGATTTTGCATTAGATCAAAATGGTCCGATCAAGTTAAAAGTTGAACTTGTAGAGCTGATCGGAGCGAATACACTTATCCATGGTAAACTTGAAAATAGTAATGAAATTTTAGTTGCAAGTATCTCAGGTGTTGTTAAAGAAGACACTATTGGAAAAAATATAAATCTTTCCATTCAAAATGACAAACTACACCTGTTTGATACTAATACTGATTTGAGGATTAATTGATCAATCCATTTCTAACGAAACCTAATTACATAAGAATTTACGGCCACAGGGGAGCTAGAGGTGATATTGTTGAAAACTCAATCTCTGGTTTCAAACATACGTTTGATCTTGGTATTAAAGCTGTTGAATTTGATGTTGTAATTTCAAAAGATAATATTCCGACAATATTTCATGATTACAGACTAAACCCAGATTTAGTTAAAGATGCCTCAGGAAACTGGATCACAGATAAAAGTATGAAATTAGTAGAACTTACTTATGAAGAAATTAGCAAGTATACTATTGGAAGTGTAAAGCCTGAAACAAAGTATGCAAAAAGATTTAAAAATCAAAAATCTGTTAAAGGTGAAAAAATACCAAAATTAACTGATTTCTTCAAATTAGTTGCCGAAGATAAACATAAAGATGTTTTTTTAAATTTAGAGATAAAATCAACTTTAACTCAAGAAAATGTTACACCGAGTCCAGAAAAAATGGTCTCTTTAATTTTAAAAGATATTAAAGAATATGATTTAGAAAACAGAACATTA
>JAOOKL010000010.1 GCA_028408025.1 Candidatus Pelagibacter sp.
AATATTTCTTTTTGCCAAATTTTCTTTCAAAATGTTTTTTTGATATATAGTCTGGTAACTTTTTATTAAATTTAATTCGTTGTGAATAGTACGCTAGCTCTGCAATAAATTCTAACATTTCAGAATATTGTACAGCTTTGCTAAAATCATCGCCCCAACAAAATGTTCCATGGCCAGGAACAAGAACTCCCGGGCAAGTTTTCACCGTTAATTTTCTTTTCTTTAAACATTCAATTATAACTTTGCCTGTATTTTTTTCATAAAATTTAAGTTCTTTTTTTGTAACATATCTTGCAATAGGTACCTCTGATGTCCAGTAATCTGAGTGAGTAGTTCCATAAATCGGTATTGATTTACCTGATTGAGCCCATGATGTGGCAAATTTTGAGTGAGTATGAGAAATGCTTTTTAAATCTTTAAATCTTTTATAAAGAATTTGATGAGTTGGAGTGTCTGTTGATGGATTGTATTTTCCTTTAACCTTTTTTCCATCACTAATTCTAATTACTGGACAATCTTTAATCTTTATTTTACTTGGGACAACTCCACTAGGTTTAATAGTAAAATATTTTTGATCAATTCTGACGCTTACATTTGAAAAAGTTTGAATACTTAAGTTTTTTTTAACCAAACTAATATTTTGTTTTTTACATTCAATAAAGAACTTATTTAAGCCAAACATTAGTTGAATTTATTCTTTGAAATAGTCATTTTCAATATAATAATTAATAATGGTTTATTAACTCTTGTAATTAGTCTCTTTAAAGCTGGTTTTTGTTATAAAGCGTTTAAAAGTCTAGATAACGAAGCTAAAATACCGTAACCACTCAATTCAATAAACAAAACGATTAATACGATTAATATTATCTTTTTATGTTTATGAAAAAATTCCATAATTCTCCTACTATTTTGGTGCGGTCGGAGAGACTCGAACTCTCACGGGAAACCCACACGCCCCTCAAGCGTGCCTGTCTACCAATTTCAGCACGACCGCTTATTATTTATGCGACAATAAATGAATGACAATTTTAGTTCAAGTTGATAGATTAGAATAAGTATGTCTGCACAAGAGCATTTAAATAGTAATACGGCCGAGATTTACAAAAAAATCTCTAAACATGTGCCTGAAATTGAGTGGAAAATTCATGCACCCCTGATTGAAAAAATTAATAAACTTAAAAAAGAGAAGAATGCTGTAATCCTTGCACATAACTACCAAACACCAGAGATTTATCATGGTGTCTCGGACATAGCCGCGGACTCTTTAGCATTAGCTATTGAAGCCTCAAAAACTTCAGCAGAAATAATTATCTTATGCGGAGTTCACTTTATGGCTGAAACTGCAAAATTAATGAGTCCAGAGAAAAGAGTTTTTATCCCAGATATGAAAGCTGGTTGTTCTCTGGCGGAGTCTTTAACAGGAGAAGACGTAAGATTGTTAAAAAAACAATATCCAGGAGTTCCAGTAGTATCATACGTAAATACCTCAGCTGATGTGAAAGCTGAAACAGATGTTTGTTGTACTTCAGCCAATGCAGTAAAAGTTGTTGAGTCATTAAATACCAAACAAGTTATATTTTTACCTGATCAGCACTTGGCAAACTATGTTGCAAAACAAACTAAAGTTAAAATTATTTCTTGGAAAGGATCATGTATAGTTCATGAGCAGTTTTCTGCAAAAGAAATTGAGGATATTAGACGAAATAATCCTGGGATAAAAGTAATAGGTCATCCAGAATGCCCAAGTGATGTTTTAGATGCCTGTGATTTTGCAGGATCCACTGGTGGAATGATTGATTATGTAAAAAAAAATCAACCAAAAAAAGTAATGCTGGTTACAGAATGTTCAATGAGTGATAACGTTCAATCAGATAATCCAAAAGTTGAATTTATAAAGCCTTGTAATTTATGTCCTTATATGAAGAAGATTACATTAGAAAAAATTTTAGATTGTCTCGAAAATGAAAAAAATGAAATCTTTATAGAGAAAAAAATGGCAGATGCAGCTAGAATGTCAGTAAAAAGAATGGCTGAAATTGGTCGTTAGATCAGTGCAAAAATTAAATCAAAAATATATTAATTTTGTTGTTAAAAAAGCATTGGAAGAAGATTTAAAGCCCAAAGGTGACATTACAACCAATCTAATTAGTTTTAAAAATAAAAAATCTAAAGCAAAAATTATTGCTAAACAAAATGGTATTATTGCTGGATTAGATTTTTGTAAAGCAGCCTTTAAATTAATTGATAAGAAAGCAAAATTTAAAGCTAAAATAAAAGATGGAAAATTAATCAAAAAAAATAAAGTTATAGCAGAGATAAAAGCCAAAACAAAAACAATCTTAATTGCTGAAAGAACAGCATTGAATTTTCTAAATCATGCATCGGGTATTGCTACCTTAACTAATAAATTTGTTAAAAAAGTAAATAAAAAGACCAAAATATGTTGCACTCGTAAAACTACACCAAATCTCAGATTATTAGAAAAATATGCTGTTAAAAAAGGTGGGGGACATAATCACCGCTATAACCTAAGCGACGAAATTCTTATAAAAGATAATCATATAAGTGCTGAAAATAATTTAAAGAAATTAATAAAAAAAGCAGTCAAAACCAAAAAAATTATTACTGTTGAAATAGAAAACTATAAACAATTGAGTCAAGTTTTAGGAATAAGATTTAAAAGAATTTTATTCGATAATATGAGCGCAAAACAATTAAAAAAATGTTTAAAAATTTGCAAAAATAAGTATGAAACTGAGTATTCTGGCAATGCTTCATTAAAAAATATCAAACAAATATCAAAAACAGGTGTTAATAGAATATCTGTTGGAATAATTACACATAGCGCTAAATCTTTTGATAGTAACTTATTGATACTTTAAAACTTTTTATTGTAAGAGAATGATGCTAAAGAGGAGTTCATATTATTACTCGTATTTTGTGTACCAAAAGCGTTTATTAAAAATTGACTATTTTTTTTTTAATTTATTTTCTTAATTCCGCTTGTGCAGCAGCTAATCTTGCAACTGGGACTCTAAATGGTGAACAAGAAACATAATTTAATCCTGTTCTTGAACAAAAATCTATACTTTTAGGATCCCCTCCATGCTCACCACAAATTCCAAGTTTAATCTTTTTATTTGCTTTTCTACCTCTAGAGGCTGCAATTTCAACCAATTCACCTACCCCGCTTTGATCCATGCTAACAAAAGGATCTACTTCAAAAATTTTATTATCAATATAATCATTTAAAAATTTTCCAGAGTCGTCTCGACTTATTCCAAAAGTCGTTTGAGTTAAATCATTTGTTCCAAAACTAAAAAAATCAGCATGTTTTGAAATAAACTTCGCTTGTAAAGCTGCACGTGGTAATTCTATCATTGTGCCTACCATATATTCTAATTTAGTTTTATTTTCTTTTTCTATTTCTTTAGCAATTTTATTAACTAAAGTTCTTAAAATTTTTAATTCTGACTCGGTAGATACTAAAGGTATCATTATTTCTGCAAAAGCCGATTGGACTTTCTCTTTTTTAAGTTGAACTATCGCTTCAAAAATTGCCCTACATTGCATCTCATAAATTTCTGGAAAAGAAATACCAAGCCTACAGCCCCTATGACCTAGCATAGGATTTTCCTCGTGAAGTTCGGCTATTCTATCTTTAACCTCTTTAGCTGATAAATTTAATGATCTTGCAACTTCTTCAATGTCTTTGTCTGCTTTAGGTAAAAATTCATGAAGCGGTGGATCTAATAATCTCACCGTAACGGGTAAGCCTGACATGACTTTAAAAATTTTTTTAAAATCTTCTTTTTGATGAGGTAAAAGTTTCCCTAGAGCACTATCTCTATCTTCTCTTGATTTAGATAAAATCATTTGTCTAACTGATAAAATTCTTTCTTCATCAAAAAACATGTGTTCTGTTCGACATAAGCCGATACCCTCTGCCCCAAACTCTCGAGCGGTTTTACTGTCAGCCTCGGTTTCAGCATTCGTTCTTACTTTAAGTTTCCTAAATTCATCGGCCCATTTCATAATTGTTGAAAAATAACCTGAAATTTCTGGCTGAACTGTTGGAACTAAACCTTTCATTACCTTTCCACTACCACCATCGATTGTAATAACATCACCTTCTTTAATTGTCTCGTCACCTGCTTTAAATTGTTTTAGTTCATAATCAATTGTGATTTCACTCGAACCAGATACGCACGGCCTTCCCATTCCTCTTGCAACAACAGCTGCATGACTTGTCATGCCACCTCTTGCCGTCAAAATTCCTTTAGCAGCATGCATACCATGAATGTCTTCTGGTGAAGTTTCTAATCTAACCAATATCGTATCTTGCATCATACCATTTAGTTTTTCTGCTTCATCTGCAGTAAAAACAACTTTACCACTCGCTGCTCCTGGTGATGCTGGTAGCCCTGAGGCAATCACTTTTTTTTTAACTTTATCGTCCAAAGTAGGATGTAATAAAGTATCTAAAGAATTGGGATCTATTCTTTGGATTGCTTCTTTTTTAGAAATTAATTTTTCTTTAACCATATCTACTGCAATTTTTATTGCAGCTTTTGCAGTTCTTTTTCCTGATCTCGTTTGCAACATCCAAAGTTTATTGCTCTCAACTGTAAATTCAATATCTTGCATATCTCTGTAATGTTTTTCTAATCGAAGAAATACTTTTGCCAACTCTTTATAAACTTTAGGCATAGCCTCTTCCATTGATGGATCATTTGAACCCGCATCTTGCTTAGCTTTTTTTGTAATATATTGAGGTGTTCTTGTTCCTGCCACAACATCCTCACCTTGCGCATTAATTAAAAATTCTCCGAAAAAAGAATTTTCACCTGTTGAAGGATTTCTCGTAAAGGCAACTCCAGTCGAACAATCATTGCCCATATTCCCAAATACCATTGCTTGTACATTAACTGCTGTACCCCAGTGGTCTGGAATTTGATTTAATTTTCTATAAGTTTTAGCTCTCTGACTATCCCAAGATAAAAATACTGCATTAATCGCTCCTAATAGTTGTTCCTTTACATCTTGTGGAAAATTAATTTTTTTTTCTTTCTTAACTAATTCTTTAAAATTAATAATTAATCCGTCCCAATCACTTTCATCTAAATCTGTGTCTAGTAAGACGCCTTTGGTTAACTTATAATTATCTATTAACTCTTCGAATAAGTGCCCTTCTACGTTAAGAACCACATTGCTATACATCTGAATAAATCTTCTGTAACTATCTTTTGCAAATCTACCGTTTGATGCCTTTCTTTTTAAAGCTTCGACCGTTTTATCATTAAGTCCTAAATTTAAAATAGTATCCATCATCCCAGGCATTGAAATTCTTGCTCCTGATCTCACTGATACTAGTAATGGATTTTCAAGATCGCCAAATTTCTTTTTGGTTTTCTTTTCAATATTTTTTAATTCAAACTCAATATTTTTAATTACTTTTTTAGGAAGTTTTTTTTTGTTTTTATAAAAAAGATCACATACATCAGTTGTAATAGTAAATCCAGGAGGAACTGGTAGACCTAGCATGCCCATCTCACCAAGATTAGCTCCTTTTCCACCTAGAATATTTTTTTTATTCTTAAGTTTTTTTGCAGATTTATCATCAAAACTGAATACGACTTTTACCACTACAATCCCTCTAATTTTGAAAAATCGATAAAGTTATCAAAGGTATTACAAAACATTTTCAACAACTCTAAACGATTATTTTTAATATCTCGATTTTCATCATTTACCACCACATTGTCAAAAAAATTATCCGTAGACTCTTTAGTGTCAGAAAGCTTTATTAACAAGCTTTCGTAGTCTTTATTATCATCTTTTACCGTAAAAGCTTTTCGAATCTCGTTAATTTTTTCATAAAGTATTTTTTCTTCATCTTTTCTAAATAGCACAGCGTCAGGTCTTCCCGTGATTCTTTTGTCAGCCTTTTCTAAAATATTTGCTGCTCTTTTATAAGAACTAATAGCATTAAGACCAATTCCTTTATGTTTATATTTATTCATTAAAATTGTTTTTGTATATAAATCTAAAAAATTGTCTCCTGCGTGTGAACTAATTGAAGCCTCTATAATATCTGCCTTAATATTTTTTAATTTTAAAACATTTCGCATTCTTTCTTTAATAAAATCTAGAACCTCGTATTCAGTTTTTTTATTTTTTACCTCGACACCTTGATCGTTATAAAGTCTTATAGCGTAGTTGATTAAGTCTCTAAGTTTAAATGATAATTTATTTTCAATTATAACTCTGAGTAATCCAATCGCAGCTCTTCTTAAAGCGAATGGATCTTTCGAGCTAGTTGGTTTTTCATCTATAACAAAAAATCCAACGAGTGTATCAATTTTGTCTACAATAGACATTGAATAACTGAAAGGTTTCTTGGGTAACGCTGAAGTTAATCCAGTAGGTAGATAATGATCACTAACTGAATTAGCAACATCCTCTTCAAATCCTTGTGCTAAGGCGAAATATTTTCCCATAACACCTTGAAGCTCGGGATATTCTCCAACCAAATCAGAACATAAATCAGATTTAGATATAGATGCTGCGATTTGAACTTTTTCTTTATTAATATTAAAATCATCTGATAGTAATCCAGCTAACTGTCTTAATCTTTGTATTTTGTCATATATAGTTCCAAGTTTTTCATAGAAGGTAATAGATTTTAAATTTCCAATTTGTTTAATTAAATTTTTAGATCTATCTTTATCCCAAAAAAATTTGGCATCAGCTAATCTTGCTTCAACAACTCTTTTATTTCCTTCTGTAATAAGTTTTTTTTCATCTTTTTTATTTGCTATTACAAAAAAATAATTCGTTAATCGATCTCTGCTATCAAAAATTGGGAAGTATTTTTGATTTTTTTCTAAAGTTGAAATAATAATTTCTTGAGGTATCTTTAAATAATCTTTATTAAAATTTACAAGAAGTAAATTTGGATCCTCTACAATATTAACAACCTCTTCTAAAAGCTTTGGATTTAAGTGCTCTTTATATTGTTTGGATTTAGCTACAGAATTAATTTTTTTGAGAATAATTTTCTCTCTTTCTTCATGATCAACAATAATTTCGTGACTTTTTAAGAAGGCCAAATATTCTGCAAAGTTTTTAATTTTTTTTGTTTTTATGATTAAGTCTTGCTCAATAATAACTTCGTCATTTGTTTCTAAATGGTCGAATTTAAACAAAAGCTTATTGTTGTTAAACCTTGCAAATATAGATCTTAAGGGTCTTCCCCACATTAGATTATGATCAGACCATCTCATTGATCTTTTCCAGTTAATAGATCCAAGTGCCTTTGGAACGATTTTTTTTAATAATTCTTCTGTTAAAATTACTTGAGGTTGTGTTTTGATAAAAAAAAATTTTCCTTTTTCGGTTTCTTTTTCAATTAAATCTTTTTCTGAAACACTTTTTGCTTTTATAAAACCTTGTAAAACTTGATCAGGAGAACCTACCTTGGGTCCTTTGATCTCTTTTGCGTCAAATTGAATTTTTTCACTCAGATTTTTTACATAAAGAGTTAGTCTGGTAGGTGAGGAATAGACCGTTAAATCTTTGTATTTTAGATGATTTTCTTTAAAGGAGTTTTCTATAAACTGTTTTAGTTGAGATCTTGCTTCTATCTGCAGTTGGGGAGGAATTTCCTCGCTATAAAGTTCCAATAAAAGTTCTGCCATAATCTAATTTTGTGAGCTTAGCCACAACGAGCCACAACCTTTAGCAAGTTCTCTAATTCTAGTTATATAACCAGTTCTTTCTGCTACTCCGATAACACCTCGGGCATCTAACAAATTAAAGATATGGCTTGCTTTTAAACATTGGTCGTAAGCTGGAAGAGAAAGTTTTTTTTCAAGCAAAGACTTGCATTCATTCTCTGTACTATCAAAATTTTTTAACAAAGTATCAGTATTTGCAAATTCAAAGTTATAAGCTGAAAACTCTTTTTCAGCTTGAAAGAAAACCTCTTTATATTTTACCCCCTCATTATTCCAATCTAAATCAAATACATTATTTTTACCTTGGACGAACATACACAATCTTTCAAGACCATATGTTATCTCTACTGGTACAGGTTTACATTCCATTCCTGTCATCTGTTGGAAATAAGTAAATTGTGTTATCTCCATTCCATCACACCAAACCTCCCAGCCTAAACCAGCTGCCCCTAGAGTCGGACTTTCCCAATCATCCTCAACAAATCGGATATCGTGGTTTTTTACATCTATACCAATGGTTGCTAAACTTTTTAAGTAAAGTTGTTTAATATTTTTTGGAGATGGTTTGATGATAACTTGATACTGATAGTAGTGCTGTAAACGATTAGGATTTTCCCCGTATCTTCCGTCTGTGGGTCGTCTTGAAGGTTGTACATACGCTGCTTTCCAAGGTTTAGGACCAAGTGATCTTAATGTCGTCGCTGGGTGAAAAGTTCCCGCTCCAACCTCTATATCGTAAGGTTGTAAAATAACGCAACCATTTTTACCCCAGAATTTTTGTAAATTCATTATAATGTCTTGAAAAGAAAGAAAATTTAATTTTTTAAGTTTTTTTGTTTTAACTTTTTTTTTTGCTGGCATTTACAAACCAAATTTTTGCCACATCGATTTTTCTTCTATAATGTTAGCTAATCTATCAACGGGATCTTGAATTGAAGAGGATAATTTTCTTGCAATAAATCCTTTTGGTTTTTCAAAGCTTTTAATGATAACTTTATCACCAAATTTCTCTTTTAAAATCTGATCAGCGTTTCCAATTCCATCAACTAATCCAAGTTTTAAGGCTGTTTTACCTGTCCAAAACTCTCCTGTAAAAATATTATTTTTTTCAGGATCTTTAATTTTTGAGCCTCTGCTATTTTCTACTACTTTAATAAAGTCTGCGTGTAATTCTAATTGAATATTTTTTAGTCTTTTAACATCCTCTTCTTTTTCAGCTACGAAAGGATCTAAAGTGCTTTTATTTTTTCCAGCTGTATAAACTCTTCGTTCAACACCAATTTTTTGAATTAAATCTTTGAAACCAAAAGAGGCTGATATTACTCCTATCGATCCTATTATTGAACTGGAATTGGCAAAAATTTCATCCCCGGCACAAGCTATAAAATATCCTCCAGATGCAGCTACGTCTTCAGCAAAAACTAATACTTTAACTTTTTTTTTATCTGCTAGTTCTCTAATGTAACTGTAAATCAAATGAGATTGAACAGGTGAACCGCCAGGTGAATTGATTGATATTGCAACATGTGAAATTTTCTTCACAGAAAAAGCTTTTTTCAAAATATTTCGTTGGTTGGCAAGTTCCATTCCTTGTTTAAAACGACCTGCTGAACCAATTATTCCGGTCAGTCTGACGTGAGGAATAACTGTTTTTTTTCTAAATATTGAAAACATAATTTAATGGTTGTTATATATTCTCTTATAACAGTAATGGACTAAATTTTAATTATTTTATTGCGCTACTTATAGTTGAATTATAGGTGCGTCATAAGGGAATGAATTAAAAATTTATTATTTACTAAATCAATTATAATCAAAAATATGGGTTCAGTTATACCGTTAAAAAAATCTGCTAGTTCTGCCTATCTTGAACTCAAAAATCTATTGAACAATAAGTTGATTAGAGTGGAAAATGTTATTGAAAATAAACTCAAAAGCAATGTGAATTTAATTCAAAAGATGAGTGATCATCATCTTAAGTCTGGAGGAAAAAGATTGAGAGCTTTACTTACATTAGGATCAGCAAAATTGTCAGGATATGTTTTAGGTGAGAGAGATATAAATCTGGCAGCTTGTGTGGAACTTATACACTCAGCAACATTGCTCCATGACGATGTAATCGATGAAAGTTCTTTAAGAAGAGGTATCAAAACTACTAATTCTATTTGGGGTAATCAATCTTCAATTTTGGTAGGAGATTATTTGTTAAGTCGTTGTTTTGAAATAATGGTAGAAGATGGAGATTTAGAAATATTAAAACTATTATCATCTACTTCGGCTAAGATTGCTCAGGGTGAGGTTTTACAGTTACAACACAAAGGTGAAGCAGATTTACTAGAGGATACTTACATTGATATTATTAGTCTTAAAACTGCAGCACTTTTTTCAGCTGCAACAAAAACTGGAGCTTGTTTGTCCGGCAGTAATGAAAAAGAGAAAATGGCATTAGAGTCTTACGGTAAAAATTTGGGATTAGCTTTTCAGATTGCGGATGATGCCCTAGATTACTATGGTAAAGATAAATTTTTTGGAAAAGAAATAGGAAAAGATTTTTTTGAAGGCAAAGTTACTCTACCATTAATAATAGTTTTTCAAAAAGGAAACAACGAAGAAAGAGAATTTTTATCAGAGATATTACAAAAAGAAAAAAGAAATGAAGACGATTTTAGTGAAACATTAGCTTTAATTAATAAATATAAAACTATTGAAGCAAGTATGAAAAGAGCTGAGTATTTTGTAAACGTTTCATATGACTCACTAGGAATTTTTCCTGACAGCGATGATAAAAATACTTTACAAAACCTAACAAGCTTTAGCTTAAATAGATCCTTCTAGGGATATAAAAGTTTCTTTTTCCAATTCTTGCTTTCCTTATAATAAACTAATCTTTCGTGTATTCTTCCTTCTCCATCCAACCAAAATTCAATTTCTTTAGGAATTACTCTCCATCCTGACCAATTAGATGGTCTTGGAACTGTATTTTTATCACTATATTTTTTTTCATACTCTTGAATTTTTTTTAAAAATGTTTCTCTTTTATCAAGACTTTCAGATTGAGAAGATGCCCAAGCCCCAATTTTATTTTTATATGGTCTTGAGTTATAGTATTCATCTGCTTCTTTGGAAGTTACTTCCTCTACTTCTCCAATAATTCTAACTTGTCTTCTTAAACTCTTCCAATGAAAACAAAGAGAGGCCTTAGAATTACTTTTAAGCTCTTTTCCTTTTTTGCTATTAAAATTTGTGTAAAACACAAATCCTTTTTCACTTAATCCTTTAAGTAAAACCATCCTTACATTGGGTTGATTGTTTGTGTCAGCGGTTGCCACTGCAACGGCATTTGGATCGTTGATTTCATTTTTTTCTGCCTCTAAAAACCATTTTTTGAACAATTCAATGGGATTATCTAGCTCCTCAAAGCAGATATCTATACCAAATGAGTTTTTGCCATTTTTTTGATTCATATATTCTTTAAAATAATTTATACATTAAATAGCTATGTCTTTTAATACTTTTGGAAAAATATTTAGATTTACTACATGGGGGGAGTCACATGGTCCTGCTATAGGCTGCGTTATAGACGGCAGTCCTCCAAATATACCTATTTCTGAGAAGGATATTCAGAAAGATATGGATAGAAGAAGGCCTGGACAATCTAAGTTTACAACACAAAGGAAAGAGTCAGACAAAGTGATCATTTTGTCAGGTGTATTTGATGGAAGAACGACTGGTACTCCAATTTCAATTATAATCTATAATGAAGACAAAAAATCACGAGATTATGAGTCTATAAAAAATAAATTTAGACCTGGACATGCTGATTACACTTATTTTAAAAAATATGGTATTAGAGATTTCCGAGGAGGAGGAAGACAATCTGCTAGAGAAACTGCTAGCAGAGTAGCTGCTGGAGCTGTTGCTAAGATTATACTAAAGAAAATTTTAGGTAAAAAATTTAATATTATTGGAGCAGTTACTCAACTCGGATTAATGTCGTGTGATAAACAAAATTGGAAAAACTCAGAAATAAGAAAAAATCCTTTTTTCTGTCCTGATAATAAGTCTGTCAAGTTATGGGAAAAATATCTTATGGCAGTAAGAAAATCTGGGTCATCTTGCGGTGCAGTAATTGAATTAAGAGCGTCAGGTATACCTGTTGGTTTAGGTGCACCTATATATTCAAAATTAGACACAGACATAGCTGCAGCACTCATGAGTATAAATGCGGTCAAAGGTGTTAATATTGGCGCAGGAATGAATGCTGCTTTTTTGAGTGGAGAAGAAAACTCTGACGAAATAAGAAGAAGTTCAGGTAAAATAAAATTTAAAACTAATCATTCTGGTGGAATTTTAGGTGGAATTTCTTCTGGACAAGATATTATTGCATCTTTTGCAGTCAAACCCACATCTTCTATTTTAACTAGTCGAGATACTATAGACAAACAAGGTAAAAACACAAAAATCTCAGTTAAAGGAAGACATGATCCTTGCGTTGGTATTAGAGCAGTCCCTATTGGTGAAGCGATGATAAGTTGCGTTATACTCGATCATTTATTAATGCACCGAGCTCAGTGTGGTTAATTAGATAACTTGTTTTTATTCTTTGCCAAAACAATATTTGAATTTAATGTTTCTTGAATTTTATTTGCAATAGATAAACTATCTAAACCAGCTTTTTCATACATTTTTTCCGGTGTGTCTTGTTCTATAAATAAATCAGGTAAAATCATTGATCTAAATTTTAATCCTTTATCAAATACTCCTCTATCAGATAAAAACTGCATTACATGAGAACCAAATCCACCAATTGAACCTTCTTCAATTGAAATTAAAACTTCATGGTTAGTTGCTACTTCCATAATTAATTTTTCATCTAAAGGTTTAGCAAACCGTGCATCTATAATAGTAATATCTATACCTTTTTTAGATAAAATTTCTGATGCTTTTTTACATTCTTCTAATCTTGTTCCAAAACTAATAATTGCAACTTTCTTTCCCTCTTTGATAATTCTACCTTTTCCAATTTCCAAAAGTTCGTTGATTGTAGGGATTTCAACTCCTATACCATTTCCTCTCGGATACCTAAACGCTGATGGTCGGTCATTTATATGAACTGAGGTATTAATCATTTTTACTAATTCTGACTCATCGCTAGCAGCCATGACAACGAAATTAGGTAAAGTAGATAAATAAGTAATATCGAATGAACCAGCATGAGTAGGGCCGTCTGCCCCAACTAAACCTGCTCTATCTATCGCAAATCGTACCGGTAAAGATTGAATAGCAACATCATGTACAACTTGGTCGTAGGCTCTTTGAAGAAAAGTTGAGTAGATCGCTGCATAAGGCTTATACCCCTCTGTAGCAAGACCAGCTGCGAAGGTTACTGCGTGCTGTTCAGCTATTCCAACATCAAAGGTTCTCTCAGGGAATCTT
Organism: Candidatus Pelagibacter sp.; assembly: GCA_028408025.1. Next base: position 13,176 of record JAOOKL010000010.1, read on the forward strand.
TTTTCAAACAAATTAAGGCCTGTACCAGAGGGCATTGCACCAGTAATTCCTATAATTTTAGTATCTTGTTCTGCGTGTTTTATTAAAGTTTCAGCAAAAACTTTTGTGTATGAAGGAGCATTTGATTTTGACTTGCTTTGCTCTCCTGTAGCTACATTGAATTTAGAGACGCCATGATACTTATCTCCTGATTCTTCAGCTGGTTTATAACCTTTTCCTTTTTGAGTTCTAACGTGAATTAATATTGGACCTTGATGATTTGAATTCTTAACATTCTCAAATATTTGAACTAAATTATCCACGTCATGCCCATCGACAGGACCAATATAGTAAAAACCTAATTCACTAAATAAAGTTCCTCCTGTTACAATTCCTCTAAGTAAATCTTCCGCTTTACCCGCTTTTTGACTAAATCTTTTTGAAAAAGCAGAAATAACCATTTTTATTGTTTCTCTGAGACTAAAATACAATTTACCCGACAAAAGTTTTGCTAAGTACTTACTCATGGCCCCTACTGGTTTTGCTATAGACATATCGTTATCATTTAACACTACAATAAGTTTGGACTTTAGCGCCCCAGCATTATTCATGGCTTCATAAGCCATGCCTGCACTCATAGCTCCATCACCAATGACTGCTACAACATTATTATTATTATTTGATAATTTTTTAGCTACAGCCATACCAAGTGTTGATGAAATAGATGTTGAGCTATGAGCAGCACCAAATGGATCGTACTCGCTTTCAGATCTTTTAGTAAATCCTGATAGCCCTCCTCCTTTTCTAAGAGTCTTAATTCTATCTTTTCTTCCAGTAATAATTTTGTGTGGATATGTTTGGTGACTTACATCCCAAACTAATTTATCTTTAGGAGTATCAAAAACATAATGCAAAGCTACTGTTAACTCAACCACTCCCAAGCCAGCTCCTAGATGACCGCCAGTTTCTGAAACTACATCAATCAGCTCTTCTCTTAACTCATCTGAAATCTGTTTGAGTTGATCCTTATTAAATTTTCTCAGATCTTCTGGAAAATTTATTTTTCTTATTAGTTTAGTCATTAAAAATTTCTACCTAGTATAAATTCTATTGTATCTGATAAATCTTTAGCTTTTTTTCCATGTTTCTTTAATTTAAGCAATATTTTTTTTTTTAAATTTTTTGCATAATTATGAGCTTTTTCATATCCCATTAAATTTACTATTGTTGATTTCCCTTTTTTATTATCTTTTTTGATTGGTTTGCCAACTAATTTTTTTGATCCTTTTACATCTAAAAAATCATCTGCAAATTGGAATAGAAGTCCAATTTCCTCACCTAAATTGCTTAAAAAATTTTTTTCTTTAATATTTTTTTTTGCTAAGATTCCAACTGCGTGAAGGCAAAAATTAAATAATTTACCCGTTTTTTTCTTTTGCATATCCATGATTTGCTTTAAGTTTTTTTTTTTATTTTCAAATTTTAGATCAAGTTCTTGACCACCAGCTATTCCTGTATGACCTGAGCAATAAGCTAATGATTTTATAATTTGATTTTTTAATTTTGGATTTATCGCATAATTTTTATCTGCAATAATTTCAAATGCTAAAGTTAATAAAGAATTCCCAGCTAATACAGCTGAAGCTTCTCCATATTTTATATGAGTTGATGGTTTTCCTCTTCTAATCGAGTCGTTATCCATACAAGGAAGGTCGTCGTGTATCAATGAATATGAATGAATACATTCAACTGAAGCACAAATATTTATTAACTCTTTTTGATCTAAATTGAATATTTTCCCCGCACTTAATATAACGGTAGATCTTATTTTTTTTCCTCCTGAAAGAACTCCGTATTTCATTGGGTTAATCAATAATGATTTGTCCTGCCTATTTAAATATTTAATTAAAAATCTATCTATTTTCTTCGCGTTTTTAATTAATTTTTCATTAATCATTTCTTTTTTATTTCTTTATTAATTGTTGAAATTTCCCTTACTTTTTTTTTAAATAAATTATCAATATGATTATTTAATTGGATCAATCTTTTATAATCTTGAATTGAACTAGATAAATCTACATCTTTACTTTCAAGTTTATCTAAAATTTCATTAATTTCGTCTCTTGCCTCTTTTAATGATTTACTTTTTACTTCAGCTGGAATATTTTCATTTTTCATTATTCTTATAATAATAACATTATGAAAAATATCTATTTAAATATATTTTCTTTTAACAAAAAAACCCTGGACAAATCTATTGCTAATTTAAAAAAAGGAAATGTAATAGGTTTGCCTACTGAAACTGTTTATGGATTAGGTGGAAATGCTTATTCAAAAATAGCTGTACAAAAAATATTTAATCTTAAAAAAAGACCAAAAAAAAATCCATTGATTGTACATTATCTAAACTATAAAGATGCTAATAAAGATGTAATTTTTAATCGCGATTTCTACAAATTATACGATAAATTTTGTCCTGGACCTATTACTTTTGTTCTTAGAAAAAAAAATAAATCTAAGATCCAATCCTCTGTTACTGCAAAATTGGGTACTGTTGCGGTAAGATTTCCAAGTCATAAAACAACAAGATCAGTTCTGAAAAAAATTAATTTTCCACTAGCAATGCCAAGTGCGAATTTATCTTCTGGAATAAGTCCTATAAACGCTCTCGATGTTTCAGATGAATTTAAAAAAAAAGTTAAGATAATTATTGATAGTGGAGATTCGAAAATTGGCATAGAGTCAACAGTCATAAGTTTGATTGGAAAACCAAAGATCTTAAGACCTGGCATAATCGGAGCAAAAACCATTAAAAGATTTATAAAAGTTAGTACAGCTAAAAAAAATTTAAAAATTAGTTCGCCTGGAATGCTAAAAAAACATTACTCACCAGGCATTCCTGTTATATTAAATCAAAAAAAGTCAGATAAAAATTCTGCTTTGATTACTTTTGGGAAAAAATACAAAAATAAGTCTAATTATTTTAATCTGAGTAAAAATTCAGACTTGAAAGAAGCGGCATCTAATTTATACAAAACTTTCAGAAAAATAAAAAAAAGAGGATTTAAGAAAATTAATGTTGTGAAAATACCAAACGTTGGTGTAGGTATAGCGATTAATGATCGATTAAAAAGAGCTGCAAATTAAATGTTTATTCAAATTAAAAATCTTTCTAAAGTATTTAAAAAAAATTTAGCAGTAGACAGAATTAATTTTAGTATTGAAAAAAATAAAACTGTAGGTTTGTTAGGGCCAAACGGATGTGGAAAAACTACATCAATTGGCATGATGCTTGGACTAATAAAACCCTCTGGAGGTGAAATTATTATAGACAATAAAAATTTAGACTCTTTTAAACGAGATGAAATATTAGCTAGAATAAATTTTTGCTCTCCTTACATTGAATTACCAAAAAAACTTACAGTTAAACAAAACCTAGAAGTGTATGGAAGGTTGTACGGAGTGAAAGAATTGAATGAGCGAATATCTGAGATTTCAGAAGATTTAGATATTAAAAAGTTTTTTAATAGAAAAACTGGTGAGTTGTCCTCTGGACAAAAAAATAGAGTATCCTTAGCTAAATCATTAATTAATAAACCAGAAATTTTACTTTTAGACGAACCAACTGCAAGTCTAGATCCAGATATTGGTGACTTTGTAAGAAGTTATATTCAAGAATATCGATCAAAAAATCAAGTCACTTTACTTCTTGCATCACATAATATGAATGAGGTTGAAAGGCTTTGTGACAGTATAATTATGATGAAAAAAGGAAAGATAATAGATAGAGGAACTTGTAAAGAAATTATAAAAAAGCATGGAAGAAATAATCTTGAAGAAACATTTCTTAAATTAGCTAGGAGTAGTAATGAATTTCAGTAAAATTTACGCTTTGGGACTTAGACATATTTATTTAATAAGTAACTCTTTACCAAGAATTATAGATTTAATTTACTGGCCAACTGTACAGATTTTTCTTTGGGGTTTCATCTCTAAATTTTTCACTTTGAATTCAGATTATTACAGCAACACAGTAGGTATTATTTTGACTGCTGCAATTTTGTACGATTTTTTATTTCGAGTTAGTATAAGTTTTAATATGATGTTCTTAGAGGAAATTTGGAGTAGAAATTTTACAAATTTGTTTATAGCACCAATTAAAATAAGCGAAATCATTACTTCACTCACATTAACAGCAATTTTAAGAGCACTAATTGGTTTAGTGCCAGCTGCAATTTTGGCAATACCACTTTTTGGTGTTTCAGTTTTTAAACTAGGTTTACCGCTGTTATTGTTATTATTACCATTATATCTTTTTGGTGTTACTTTAGGACTTTTAGTAACATCGGGATTATTAAGATTTGGTCCTTCATTTGAGAATATTGCTTGGGCAAGTTTATTTTTTTTAGCTCCCTTAGGATGTATATATTATCCTATAGAAATTTTACCTCATTTTTTACAAATTGTAGCTAAGGGTCTTCCTTTGGTTCATATATTTGAAGAAATGAGAAATATCTTAATAGATGGTACCATCAATTATTTTGACATAATTAAATCAATATTTATATCTATAGTTTATTTTATTTTAGGTGTTATAATTTTTTATTCTTCTTATCTTGGAGCCAAAC
>JAOOKL010000011.1 GCA_028408025.1 Candidatus Pelagibacter sp.
AAAAAGTTCAAAGTTTAGAAAAGTTAAAAGAATCAGTAACTACACACTGTTTAAACGCATCAGAAAAAATTAGAAATGATAATCAAACAACAAGGTCTATAACTGTGTTTATTAGAACAAGTCCCTTTGATAAAAATAGAGGATACTATTCAAATTCATTTACAACAGATTTACCGATTGCAACTAATAATAGTTTAGAGTTAGTAAAGACAGCTATAGCTGGCCTAGAAAAGATATACAAATATGGATATTTCTATCAAAAGGCAGGGATTATTTTATCCAAATTAAACGAGGCAGGTGAAAAAGAATTAAATCTGCTGACACCGATTTTAGAAAATAAGTCGCAAAAATTAATGAAAGCAATGGATTTAACTAATTCTAAATATGGAAGGAATGTAATTAGTGTAGCCCAAGCAGGTATAAATAACAGCTGGAAAATGAGAAGAGAACATTCATCGAGAATTGATACAGCTTCATTTGACTCATTACCAAAAATTAGTATATAAGAAATTAAAACGGGGTGTCCAAACGACTGAGATTAAACCCGAAGAACCTGACCGGTAATTCAGTAAGGGAAATATGGAACAAACATACTTATCATCACATTCGTCTTTATCATTAATAATAATAGTGGGTTTATTCTTTATACTGATTGGTTATTTAAATACTAAAAAATTTACAAATAACAACGACTATATTGTAGGAGACAGAGACGAAAATACATTCTCATTGACAGCAAGTTTAGTTGCCTCGGCTTTAGGTGCATGGATATTATTTGGACCTGCCTCTGCATCAACCTGGGGAGGCATAGGGGCAGTAATTGGTTATGCTTTAGGAACTGCAGCTCCCATGATATTTTTATATAATTTTGGGCCAAAAATTAGAAAAGAATTTCCTAAGGGTCTCAGTTTAACTGAATTTATCAAAAAAAGATTTGGTTTGAGTATATTAAAGATTTGTTTATTTTTAATATTATTCTATTTAACAATATTTTTAATTGCAGAAGTAACCGCTATTGCATTTTTGTTATATTTAGTAGCTCAAGTACCACTATGGATTACTTCAGGAATAACTCTGATTATTTGTTTATTATACGTATTAAAGGGTGGGTTTAAACTTTCAATTATAACTGACAAATATCAATTTGGATTTTTAGTTATAATAATTTTTTTATCATTATTTTTAATTTTAGGAAAAATAGACATTTCAAGCATTGAATTAATAAAAAAAAAATTACCCAACTTAATTGATAAGAGTTATCTACCAAATTATACAGCTGGTTTTACTTTTTTTATTGCTGTAGCAGCAACAAATTTATTTCATCAAGGAAACTGGCAAAGAGTTTTTTCTGCAAAAAATAACAAAACTCTTAAATTGAGCCTAATCTATTCCTCAATAATAATATTTATAATAGTGTTTTGGATGGGTTATACCGGTCTTATTTCTTATTCATTAAATTCGAAAGTAATTCCAGATTTAGCTTTTTTCTACTTAATACTAGATAAAACCAATTTTTTAATAGTCACAGCAGTTTTAATTTTAGCAATGTCACTAACTTTAAGTACTATTGATACGTTGATAAACGCTATTTCAAGTTTAATAATTACTGATGGAAAATTTATAAATAAGATTTTGAAAGGAAGAAAAATAAGAACAAAATCAAAAGTAATAGTTCTTTTTTTATCTTTATTAGTTTTTGTTTTAGCATCGAAAGGTTATAGCATCTTATATTTATTTTTACTTGCAGATTTATTATGCTGTGCAGCTGTAGTTACAATATTTTATGGCTTTTTTAATAATGAAATTAATTCTAAATTAGCCACTTGTAGTATTTTTACTGGTTTAATTTGTGGTCTTTTATTTTTTCCAAGCCAAAATTTTCAATCAAGCATACTAGTTGGTAATTTAGTTTCCGTAGAAAAATTTGGTACTTTTATTTCAACTAATTTGCTTTTTGTTTCATTTGTAGTCTCATTAATAATTCCAATGATTATAATTTTGATCTATTCTTTACGTAATTCATTTAAATAAATGATCACTGAGGCCCAGATAAAAATAAAAGAAATTAATTTATCTAAGACTAAAGGTTCATTAAAATAATATAATCCTAAAAAGAATTGAGCTGTTGGAGTTAAAAAAAATATCATACTAGCTGGACCAATACCTATTAGTTCAAAACCTTTTGTATACCAGAAAAGAGGGATTAGGGTCATAAGCCCAGCCCAAAATAAATAAAATGATAAAACTGGTCTATCTAAAGAGAAAATATTCAAATTATTTTTTACTAAAAAGATAAAAAGTATAATCGCTATTGGTGAAATTAATAAAGTTTCAATCAATAAACCAACATCAGAAGATACTTTAATCTTTTTTCTAATTAAAGCATATAAACTAAAAGTGACTGCTACAGTAATTCCAATCCAAGGAACCTCGCCTAGTTTAAATAATAAATAGATTAAAGCTGTAACAACTAATAAAACTGATAGAATTTTATTTCTATTATATTTTTCCTTTAAAAAAATAATTCCAAAAAAAACGCTTAATATTGGAAATATGTAATAGCCTAATGCTGAGTCCAATAAATTGTTAGTTTTAACTGCATATAACCATGTATACCAATTAATTGAAACCAATAGTCCGGTAATTAATAAAATAATAATATTTATCTTTTTTTTTAAAATCTTATGAAACTCACTCCATTTTGAATAGAAAGATGTAGTGATAAACAGCAATGTTGCTGTCCAAATAGTTCTATGAATTGTTAACTCTAAAGGTGAAGCGAAAGAAACAAATTTAAAATATATTACACCTATTACCCCCCACCAAAGAGAGGCTCCAATAGTGAATAATGAGCCTTTAAATAAATTTTTCTTCATTTGACCATTTTTTTGATTGATTTATAAGATAGTTATTTAATAATTAGAACTAAATAAATATGGTTATATGGAAGAGTGGGTGAGCGGTTGAAACCAGTTGGTTGCTAACTAACCGTACGAGTAACATCGTACCGAGAGTTCGAATCTCTCCTCTTCCGCCATTTAATTGAAGTAATTATCTATCTGAACAGGCTCTTTACTTAGCATATATTTATAAACATTTATATTTTCTAATACCCTTTGAACATAGTTTCTGGTTTCTTTAAATCTTATTAGTTCAATCCAATTTACATATGATAATTTTCCTTTAGAAGGATCACCATTTACTCTTCTCCAGGTTTTAACTCTATTGGGGCCAGCATTATAGGCAGCAATAGCAAATGGATAAATTCCATTATAGTCCTCAATTAAAGAATTAAAATAATATGAACCAAGTTTTATATTATACTCAGGGTCAGCTGTTAGATTAGTTATACTATAAGGAAGTTTGGCTTGTTTTGCGACTATCTTGGCAGTGTATTTCATCAATTGCATCATACCTCTTGCACCAGCCCAACTATTAGCCTTTTCATCAAACTCGCTTTCTTGTCTGATAATTGCAAGTATAACTTCTGACTGTGGCATGATTTTATTATTTATTTCTTTTGGGGTGTTTATAATTGGATAATTATATTTGTTATAAAATCTTTTTTCATATGATGCTTGTTTTGATATTTGGATTGCAAAATCATATCTTCCGACTTCTGTAGATAGTTTTGCTGCGAGAACTTCACTTCCTTTTTCTACATTTAGAGTTGCTAAATGTTTAAGTATATCCTTTGAATATTTAGTTGCGTTTAATTCATTAAGCAGAATTACCTGATTTATAAGTCTATTTTTTTTAAATTCTTTTTCATATTCTTTATCAAACTTAGATTGATCAATTAATTCAAAATTTCCTCCAGGATTTATTTCATTAAATGATAATTGGCCGTAATATGTCATAGGAAACTTTGCTCCTTCTGCAAAATATCTATCAGCTATTTCATTGTTTCCTATTTCTTTATATGTTTGTCCAAGCCAATAAGCACCTCTTGCTAAACTTATAGGGTACCCAACATTATTATAAAAATTTTTAAAATGATTAATCGCATATTCTGGAGAATTTAAAAATGATAGCGCTAACCACCCACATAACCATTCAGCTTCTGCAAATTCAGGTCCTGATGATAAAGAATGTTCACTAGCAATTTTGTAGGCAGTTTTGTAGCGTTTTTTATAGATTAAAGATCTAGCTACACTCTTTCGTTGCTCCCACCATAAGTCAGGTCGTACCATCTGTCTTTCAGTTCTATTTGCATTTTGATATAAAATTTCTAGAGAGGACTCTAGTCTACCTCTTCTATTTCTCCATCTCAATCTATCATATTCTAATCCAACATCTTTTTTTAAATGTGCAGGTACTTTTGATATTGCATTATCAACACCATAAGAGTTACTCATCAATATTTGTCTAGCATTATATAAAGCTCTTTCATCTTTTGGTAAATATTTTAACATTCGTTTTAAATCCCAGTACTTTCTTTGCCAGGCTAGATAATCAGCTCTCTTAAGGTGATCATCTGCTGTTAAAAATTTTTTAAATTTTGCTCGATAATACCCTAAATCATTTTTTCTAATTTCAGCTGTTATCCATGCTTCTTTTATAATAGAACTTACTTCGGTCGTTTTACCTTGCTCTAAAAGTGCTTCAGCTAATTTTATTTTTCCTAGTCCGCCTAAAGGTGGGTTTTTTTCAAACCAATTAATTATTGATGTCGGAGAACTATTCTTTAAGTAAATTTTTGACTCTGCCAAATATCTTATTCTATTAATTCTTGGATAATCAGGATTTCTTTCAATAAATTTTTTATAATCATTAAATGTAGCTGAGTTACCAGTAGTTTTTAAGTACATCCAAGTTATTAAAGTTCTAAAATCTCTATCTTTAACTTTATCAGCACTTTTAAGTGCACTGTTCCATTTTTTTGCTTTAATAAATTTAATTGTTTCTTTAGCTTTAGAAAAATCTTTAGCATTTAATATAGTTGATTTTTCTGTTTCCTTTTTTGTGACTTTATATGTAACAGGTTTCTTTTTTGGAAAAATAAAAATGCTAACAATTTGTTTAATTTCATTGTTTTCGATTTCCTTTTTTGGCTCTGTCTTAATAGGCTCTTTTCGTGGCTCTACTTTTTTTGGTTTACTAGACTGAATTGTTGGTTTTTTTTGGGGTAAATTACTACCTACACTTTTAGCCGCATCTTCCTTAAAATTTTTAAAAATAGATGGTTTTTTTAAAGGTAGAATGAATTTATTTTCTGAGTGAACTTTGTTAATAATTATAAAGAATAATAAAAATACTAGACTAATTAATTTATAAGGCATAAGTTAAAATTATTACCTTATAATGTTTTATGCTTAAAGGATCAATTGTAGCTTTAATAACACCATTTAAAAACAATATTTTAAATGAGGACGTTTATCGTCAATTAATTCACTATCACATAAAAAATGGAACTAATGGAATAGTCCCTGGAGGCACAACCGGTGAGTCTCCAACTTTATCTCATAATGAACATAAAAGAATAATCGATATCTCTGTAAAAGAATGTAAAGGTAAAATTCCTGTAGTAGCTGGAACTGGATCAAACTCAACAACTGAAGCGATAGAACTTTCTAAATATGCAGAAAAGGCGGGTTCAGATGCCTTATTAGTAGTCACTCCATATTACAATAAACCAACACAAGAAGGACTGTATCAACATTATAAAAAAATTAATGATAATGTGGGCATTCCAATAATTATCTATAATATTCCTTCTCGTTCAGTAATTGATATGACAGTAGAAACTATGACAAAATTGTATGAATTAAAAAATATAGCAGGAGTAAAAGATGCTACTGGTGATCTTAAAAGAGTTGATCAACAATTAAAATCGATGGGAAAAGAATTTATCCAACTGACAGGAAATGATGACAACGCCTTGGAGTTTAACAAAAGAGGTGGTGTAGGCTCAATAAGCGTAACCGCCAATATAGCCGCCAAACTTTGTTCAGATTTTCAAAAATCATGTTTCAATGAATTTAAAGATGCAGATAAATTAGATAAAATTTTACAACCAGTTCATACAGCTATGTTTATAGAAAGTAATCCTTCACCTGTAAAATATGCTGCTTCACTGTTAGGCATGTGTGATCCAGACGTAAGATTACCATTAGTTGAGGTAAAAGAAGAAACTAAAAAAAAGATATCTGAAGCTCTTAAAGTTGCTAAAATACTTTAATGATAAAAAGAGTAATTTCTGGTCAAAAAATAATTTGCCACAATAGAAAGGCTAGTTTTAATTATTTTTTTTTAGAAAAAATTGAAGCTGGCATCTCTCTCAAAGGATCTGAGGTAAAGTCTTTAAGAGACGGAAAAGGGAGTATAGCAGATGCTTATGCTGTCGATAATAATGGAGAAATGTTTTTGATAAACTCACATATACCGTTATACAGACAGTCATCATATAACAATCATAATCCGAAAGAAGAGAGAAAATTACTCCTTAAAAAAAAAGAAATTAATAAATTGATAGGAAGAATTAATCAAGAAGGTCTAACAATCATACCAACTAAGATGTATTTTATAAAAGGAAAGGTAAAAGTCGAAATAGCTGTAGCAAAAGGAAAAAAACTTTATGATAAAAGACAAGTTAAGAAAACAAGAGATTGGAATCGTGAAAAGGCAAGATTATTAAGTAAAAATATCAAATGATACATATAAACATTGGTTCAAATTTAAAATCAAAACATGGAACAAAATTTAAAAACATTTCTCTGGCAATTAGTCTTTTAGTTGAATCAAAATTTAAGATAATTAAAATTTCAAGTTTTTATGAAACACCATCCTACCCAAATAAGAAATTTCCTAAATTTGCCAATATTGGAATTATAGGTAAATATGATTTTGATTATTCAAAACTTATAAATAAGATATTAATTATTGAAAAAAAGATCGGAAGAGTTAAATCAAAAAAAAATGATCCTAGAATTTGTGATATAGATATAATAGACTTTAATGGCTTTAAATCAGATGGTTCAGTAAAGCTCCCCCATCCTAGGTCTCATAGTCGTAATTTTGTACTTTACCCTATAAAAGAAATTGATCCCAATTGGGTACATCCAATTTTAAAGAAAAATGTTGATTTTTTAATAAATCAACTAAGTCAAATTTCAAGGATTGAGATTACAAGACTTAACAAAAGTGTTATTATTTAATGATGATTAATAATAACGAACTAATTGACAAAATAAAAAGCTATAACAAATTTTTAAATTCAAAAAGTTTAAATAAGGCATACAATTTTGCTTTGGACGCTCATCAAAATCAAAAAAGAGAAGAGGGCGTCCCGTATATAATTCATCCTGTTGCAGTAGCAAATATTCTAACAGATTTAAAGTTAGATAGCGCAACAATTACTACTGGTTTATTACATGACACTATTGAAGACACTAATGTAACTTATGAAACTGTTAAAAAAGAATTTGGAGAGGAGGTAGCTAACCTAGTTGAAGGTGTAACTAAAATATCAGCTTTAGAAGACAAAGCATCAGACTCTTCAAAAGCAGAAAATTTTAGAAAACTTATTTTAGCAACATCAAAAGATATAAGAGTTTTATTAGTAAAATTAGCTGATAGATTGCATAATATGAGAACTATTCAGTTTGTTAAAAATAAAGAAAAAATTACTCGTAAAGCAAAAGAAACAATGGAGATTTACGCTCCTTTAGCAGATAGAATGGGAATGAACAGAATTAGAGATGAATTAGAAGATTTATCATTTTCAGTGTTAAACAAACCAGCAAGAGATTTAATTCTTGATAGATTAAAATTTATAAAAAGCAATAATGAAGATACGTTTAAAATAATATCAGCAGATTTGATTTCTTTACTAGAGTCTAATGGGATCAAAGCAAAAATATTTGGTAGAGAAAAAACTCCATTTTCAATTTGGAGAAAAATTCAAAATAAGAAAATATCATTAGAACAATTAACCGATATCATTGGTTTCAGGATTTTAGTTAATAATATAGAAGAATGCTATAAAACATTGGGTATTTTCCATAGTCAATTTTCTGCCATCCCGGGGAAATTTAAAGATTATATCTCTACACCTAAAATTAACAATTATAAATCAATACATACTTCTGTAATAGGACCGAAAAAAAATAGAATTGAAATTCAAATACGAACAAATGAAATGCATGAATTTGCTGAGAGAGGAATAGCCTCTCATTGGAAATATAAGTCTTCCGAAAAATTCTCTGAACTTTCCTGGAAAGAATATGATTGGTTAAGAGATTTAGTAGAGATTATTGAAACCGGAAATAGTCCTGAACATTATTATGAGTTTACTAAACTTCAAATGTTTCAGGATAATGTATTTTGTTTTACACCTAAAGGATCAGTAATTAAGCTTCCAAGAAAAGCAACACCAATAGATTTTGCATATGCAGTCCACACTAAAATAGGCGAGAGTGCTGTGGGTTGTAATATTAACGGGAATGAGTCTACTCTTCAAACAGAACTAAATAATGGAGACATGATTGAAATTATTACCTCTAAAAATGCTTCCCCATCGTTACATTGGTTGTCCTCTTCAAAAACTGGAAAAGCTAGAGCATCAATAAGAAGATATTGGCAAGATAAATCTTTTGAAAAAACAAAATCTAAAGAAAAAAGTTATACCAGCACTCTAATTGTTGATTTGCCTCATAAACCTGGTGTTCTTGGTAATATAAGCTCATTAATAGGTATAAATCAGGGAAATATTTTAAATGTTGAGATGTTGAAAAAGAAAAAGGATTATCTTCAGTTTTCATTTGATTTACAAATAAAAGATTTAAAAAACTTTACAAACTTGATAAGTCAAATAAAACAAAATAATTTTAATTTTAGAATTATTCGTCACAAACAGAAAAAAAATGCTTTCATACGAAGAATCTTTGAAAATTTTAAAAGAAACTAATGCCTTAATAGATGGCCATTTTATTTTGTCATCAGGGTTGCATAGTCCTCAATATGTTCAATGTGCACAATTATTAAGTAAGCCCAATAAAGCTTCAAAAATTTGTCACTCTTTATCAAATAAAATTGAATCAGCATTCGGGGATTTTGATTTAATCCTTTCTCCAGCAATGGGTGGTATTGTGATAGGGTATGAGATCGGGAGATTACTCAATAAAGAAACGATCTTTGCTGAACGTGTAAATGAAAAATTTGTATTAAGACGAGATTTTAAGATAAAAAAAGATCAAAAAGTTTTAATCATTGAAGATGTAATTACCACGGGAAAGTCCAGTCAAGAATGCGCTAAACTAGTTGATCAATCTGATGCTGAACTAATCGGTTTCGGCTGCATTATTGATAGATCTAGAAATAAATCAGTTTTAAAAAAGAATATTATATCTCAAATTGAATTAGATATTCCAGTTTATTCGCAAGATAATTTACCTAAAGAATTGTCTGCTATTAAAGCTGTAAAACCAGGCAGCAGAAATCTTTAATGAATAAAATTAGATTAGGTGTGAATATAGATCATGTAGCGACTGTTAGAAATGCTAGAGGTGAAAACTATCCAAGTCCTTTAAAGGCGGCTTTTTTAGCAGAAAAATCTGGCGCAGACTCAGTAACTATACATTTGAGAGAGGATAGACGTCATATTAATGATAAAGATCTTAAAATTATAAAAAGAAGTATAAAAATCCCATTGAATTTAGAAATTGCAGCCACTAATGAGATGGTTGATATAGCCCTGAAAAGAAAACCACCTTTTATATGCATTGTTCCAGAAAAAAGGAAAGAAATTACGACTGAAGGAGGTTTGAATCTTAATTATAAAAAAGATTATTTAAAGAAAATTATTAAAAGATTTAAGAAAAAAAATATAAGAGTAAGTTTGTTTATAGAACCTAAAATTAAAGATATAAAAACTGTCAAATATTTAAATGCTGATTGTATTGAAATACATACAGGAAAAATCTGCAAGTTAATTAATCTTGGTAAAAATTCAAAAAACGAATTTTTAAAAATTAAAAAAGCAGTTAAATATGCAAATAAAATTGGTTTAGAGGTACATGCGGGACATGGTTTAAATTATAAATCAGCCAAGATTTTATCCAAGTTGAAAGGTGTTAAAGAATTTAACATTGGGCATTTTCTTATTGGCGAGTCTATATTTATTGGATTACCTAAATGTATTAAAAATTTTAGAAAAATTTTAAAATAATGAAGATTTACGGCATCGGTATAGATATTGTTAATACAGCTAGAATAGCTAAATCTATTAAGCAAAAAACATTTATAAATAGATTGTTTAACAAAACAGAAATAGATAAATGTAATAATTTAAGAAAAAGGGAAAATTGTTTTGCAAAAAGGTTTGCTGCAAAAGAAGCCTTTTCAAAGGCTATCGGTACAGGTATCGCAAAAGGAATAAACTTTAATGAAATTATTGTACAAAATAATAATAGAGGAAAACCAACTATAAAATTGCTAGGTAAAACTAGAATTACTGTAGGTAAGATAATAAAAAAAAAGTTTAATATTCTTTTAACTTTATCTGATGACAAACCTTTTGCTATAGCAACTGTAATTATTTCATTATGAAAAAGAAAAAAATAACTTACTGGATTATAGATAATGTCAAAACCATACTTGGAGCATTATTTATAGCAGTATTGATAAGGTCATTAATATTTCAACCTTTCTATATTCCATCATCATCTATGGAGCCAACTTTGTTAATAGGTGATAGGATTTTTGTCTCAAAGTATAAATATGGTTATAGCAAGCATTCATTTCCTTTTAGTCCAAATATTTATTCAAAAAGAGTTTTTTATGATGAACCTACATTAGGAGATTTAGTCGTCTTTAAAACTCCTTCAGATAACAGAACTGACTATATTAAAAGATTAATTGGTCTACCTGGTGATGAAATTCAATTTGTCGATGGGGAGATCCTGATAAATGATAAAAAGATTAATAGAAAAATTATTAATAAAATTAATAAAGTAAGGTGTGGAAAATCAATTCTAAATGTAAATGCTTATGAAGAAACTCTGCCAAACGGACACAAGTACATAGCTGTTTATAATAATTTAGGTACATTACAGAATACAAATAAATTTGTAGTACCTAATGATCATTTCTTTTTACTAGGTGATAATAGAGATTGTTCAAAAGATAGCCGTTATTTAGATAGTGTTGGCTACGTTAATCACATTAATTTAGTAGGAAAAGCACAGATCATATTTTTTTCTAACGATACAGTAGAAAGTAGTTTATTAAATTTTTGGAATATTAATAAATCATTTAGATCTGAAAGATTATTCATGAATATCAAATGACAGATTTACATAATGAATTAGAAAAGATTATTAATTATAAATTCAAAAACAAAGATATTTTGATTAAGTCTTTAATACATAAAAGTTATGACAATAATAATAATAATGAAAAGTTAGAATTTTTAGGGGATCGAGTCCTGGGACTCATTATTTCAAAAAAATTAATTGAAATTTATCCTGATGAAAAAGAGGGGATAATTGATAAAAAATTTGCTAATCTTGTAAATAAAAAAACTTGTTCAAAAATATCACATTCAATAAATCTTAGAAAATTTATGTATTTAGGTAGTTCAAATAAATCTCTACATAACCAAACAGATAAAATTGTAAGTGACGGGTTGGAAGCTCTGATTGGAGGAATTTATCTAGATGGGGGATTAATATTAGCTGAAAAATTCATTTTAAATTTCTGGAAGAATTACATTAAGAATTCTTCAATTCCATTAGTTGATGCTAAAACTCAATTACAAGAATATAGTTTAAAAATGTTTAAAGTTTTACCCAAGTATACATTCTACAAAAAAAAAGGTCCCCAGCACAACCCAATTTTTAAAACTGATGTACAAATTCCAAATTCAAAAAAAATAATGGGTATCGGTGCATCCAAAAAAAGTGCTCAACAAAATGCAGCAAATAAATTGTTAAAGATTCTTAAAATTATATGAACTGGGAAGACGAATGTTATTTACTTTCCAAAAGAAAGTTTAGGGAAAACGCAAACATTATAAATGTACTTACAAAAGAAAGAGGGAAAGTAAGTGGAATTGTTTATGGTGGAAACTCTAGAAAAATACGAAATTACTTACAAATATCTAATAAATTAATTGTATTTAATATTTCTAAAAATGAAAATAAAACAGGGTATTTGAAAACTGAATTAGTTAAACCTATTTCTCCGAGTTATTTTAATGATAAAAAAAGAACTTCAGCAATAATATCATTATGTTCATTATTAAATTCTTTATTACCTGAGTCCCAACCAAATAAAAAAATATACGATTTATTTGAACAATTTCTTTCAAATATTAATTTAGAAAATTGGATTTATCATTATATTTTTTTTGAGATAGACTTAATTAGAGAATTAGGATTTGATACAAATTTAAAAACCTACAACAACTTAATAAAAATTGATAACCCAACTAAAAAAATTGATTTAGATAACTTTAAATACGAAGTTCCAACCTTTTTAATTAAAGAAAAAATGCCAGATAATATCTCTGAACTTTTAATTAATAAATCTTTGTTTTTTACCAGAAGTATTTTGATGAACAAATTTTTTTTACCAAATAATCTTATTTTTCCTAAATCAAGAATTATTTTTGAAAACTACTTTAATTAATTATTTATTAACTTTTTTGCTACATCTATTGCAAAATAAGTTATTATTGCATTAGCACCAGCTCTTTTAAAAGCTACTAAACTTTCTAATATTGATTCTTCAGAAATAAGCTTATTTAAAACTCCAAATTTTAATAGGCTGTATTCACCAGAAACTTGATAGGCAAATACAGGTATTTTGAAAGTGTTTTTTATGTTATTAATTATATCAAGGTAAGGCATCCCAGGTTTAATTAAAATAAAATCAGCTCCCTCTTTTATATCTAATCCAACTTCCCGATAGGCTTCATTGGAATTATTAAAGTCCATTTGATAGGTTTTTTTATCAAATTTTAAATTTTTTTTAGATCCTACAGCATCTCTAAATGGACCATAAAAATTTGATGCATACTTTGCTGAGTAGGATAATATTGCAACGTCTTCAAAACTATTTGCATCTAAAGCTTTTCTTATTTTTCCGATTCTTCCGTCCATCATGTCTGATGGAGCTATTACGTCACAACCCATTTTTGCTTGTAGCAAAGATTGTTCCACTAAAATTTGAATTGTTTGGTCGTTATCTATTTTGTTATCTACAATAACCCCATCATGACCATGAGTGGTATAGGGATCCAATGCAACATCGCACATAATGCCAATTTTAGGATATCTTTTTTTAATATATTTTATACTTTGACAAATCAGATTATCTTCATTTAATGCTTCACTACCAAATTCATCTTTTTTTCTTTCAGGAGTTAAAGGAAATAAAGCAACCATTGGGATATTGTATTTTACGACTCTATCCATAATGGTTTTTAACTTATCCACTGAATATCGGTTTATACCTGGCATTGTTTTGATTTTCTCAATCTTTTTATTACCATCTCGAATAAATATTGGTTGTATTAAATCGCTTGTACTCAGTTTATTCTCTGATACTAGACGTCTCATCCATTTAGAGTTGCGAACCCTTCGCAATCTTGTACTAGGAAATTTTCCAATAATCTTCATTTATTTAAACTATTAAATTTTATTTGATGCGACAAATGATATATTATAAATAACTTTAAAGTAATTATAAAAGACAATTATGGCACATCTAAATTTTACTGATTTCTATCAAGTTCCTGATTTACAATTCGACATTAATAAAATGAAATCAGATTTATCTGCAATTTTAGAGAAAAAGGGTTTTAAAACTTTAGAAGGTATAACAAATTTTGGAGCTATACCACTTAATCAAATTCCAAATGATGATGACTCAATTAAAGGCCACAAGATGAGAGGAGTTTATTGGACTATTCCTGATGAAAAAGGGAAAGAAGTAAAAAGAGATATTCCTATAGAAGAAGAAAAGTATACTCAAATACTTCCAGAATTTAAAAAAACTTATTTTAATGAAGTTTACGAAACTTTAAAAAAAAAATTTAAATTAGGTAGAGTAAGACTGTTGTTAAAAGAACCAAGATCAACACTAAGTTGGCACAAAGATCCTGAACCTAGATTACATATTCCAATAATAACTAATTTAGGTTGCTCGATGGTAATAGAAAATATTGCCAAGCATCTTCCAGCCGATGGCCGTGTTACGATTACTAACAATACCAAATACCACAACTTTTTTAATGGCGGTGAGCAATCTAGAGTCCATCTAGTTGCATGTGTTTTAGAAAATCCGTTTAAAAAAAATTGAAGTCATTATTTAAAAAAATTTGTATTGCATCTGATCACGCTGGATTTGATCTTAAGGATTATATTAAGGACACGTTAATATATAACAATATTTCAGTAATAGATTTAGGTACATTAAATGATAATTCTGTTGATTATCCAGATTATGCCAAGAAAGTTTCTAGGAGAGTAAAGACAGGAAAAAGTGAAGTGGGCATCTTAGTTTGTGGCTCTGGCACAGGAATGGCAATAAGTGCTAATAAAATCAAAGGAATTAGAGCTGCGGTTTGCTATAACTTAAAATCTACAAGATTGTCTAGACAACATAATAATGCTAATATTATCACGTTAGGTTCAAGATTAATAAGTAAAAAAAATGCCTTTAAATTAGTTTCTGCTTTTCTTAAAACAAAATTTGAAGGAGGAAGACATTTAAGGAGAGTTAAAAAAATTTAATTATGTCAACAGCTTTTAAGATAGACAAATTTTTAAATAATTTTTTTAGTATGAGTTTACAAGACTCAGATAAAGAACTTTTTGACTCGGTTAAAAAAGAATTTTTGAGACAACAAAACCACGTTGAATTAATTGCTTCAGAAAATATCGTTTCCAAAGCTGTATTAGAAGCCCAAGGTTCTGTTTTAACAAATAAATATGCAGAAGGTTATCCTGGAAAGAGGTACTACGGTGGCTGTGAATTCGTTGATCATTCTGAAACTTTAGCCATAGAGCGAGCAAAAAAATTATTTGATTGTAAGTTTGCAAATGTACAACCTCATTCCGGTGCTCAAGCAAATGGGGCTGTGTATCTAGCTTTAATAAAACCTGGAGACACAATACTTGGTATGAGCTTAAATTCTGGTGGACACCTTACTCACGGCGCTAAACCTGCTCAATCGGGAAAGTGGTTTAATGCAATTCATTATGATGTTGATAAAAAATCTGGCTTAATTGACTATGATAATGTTGAAAAGCTTGCGTTGGAAAATAAACCGAAACTAATTATTGCTGGAGGTAGCGCTTATTCTAGAACAATAGATTTTAAGAAATTTAGAGAAATTGCGGATAAAGTAAAAGCTTTTCTGCTTGTAGATATGGCACATTTTTCTGGTTTAGTAGCGGGTGGAGTTTACCCTAATCCTACAAAATATGCAGACGTCGTAACTTCAACCACTCATAAAGTTTTAAGAGGCCCAAGGGGAGGAATTATTCTAACAAATAATGAAGAACTAATTAAAAAATTTAATAGCGCAATATTTCCTGGTCTACAAGGAGGCCCACTGATGCATGTAATTGCTGCAAAAGCAGTTTGTTTTAAAGAAGCTTTATCCGATGATTTTAAAGTTTACTCTAAAAATGTGATAAGCAATGCCAAAGTATTATCTGATAAATTAGTTTCTAATGGATTTAAAATATTTTCTGGTGGCACTGATACTCATTTAATGCTTGTTGATTTAAGAGATTTTAATGTTACAGGTAAAGATGCTGAGGCTTCTTTGGGCCGTTCAAATATAACATGTAACAAAAATGGAATTCCATTTGATACACAAAGTCCTATGATTACTTCAGGAATAAGATTAGGAACCCCAGCATGCACAACAAGAGGGTTCGGTTTTAAAGAATTTTCTTTAATTGCTGACCTAATTACAAAAGTTGTAAAAGGTTTAAGTAAAAATGGTCAAAATAACTCAAAAATAGAAAAGGAAGTGCAAAAAGAGATTATTGATCTTTGTTCATCTTTTCCTATATATAGTGATTAATTTTAATAAATAACTATGCTTTGTCCATTTTGTAGAGAAAAAGACACTTCCGTCGTTGACTCCAGGCCAACTGAAGATGGTACAGCAATAAGACGACGAAGATTATGCGGGTGCGATCGAAAAGAAAGATTTACAACTTTTGAAAGAGTACAATTTCAAGAATTAACTGTGATTAAAGGTAATGGAAAAAGAGAACCTTTCGATAGAGATAAAATTTCAAAATCTATAAGGATAGCAACCAGGAAAAGACCAATCGACTCTGAAACTATAGAAAAATTTATATCTAAAATTGTTAGAAATCTTGAAGGATTAGGTGAGAGTGAAATCCCAACCCCAACTATTGGAAAGTTTATCATGGAAGGTTTATCAAGCTTAGATAAAGTTGCCTATGTTCGTTTTGCTTCTGTCTATAAGAATTTTAAAGAAGCAAAAGATTTTGAACAGTTTGTAGGTAGCTTAGATGAAAATAAATCATAATAATTATCTAAAATTAGCCTTTGAAAATGCAAAAATTAATCTAGGCAAAACAAAAATGAATCCTTCTGTAGGTTGCGTCATAGTTAGAAATGACTCAGTTATTTCATCTGGCAGAACTTCAACTTCTGGACGACCTCATGCAGAGGCAAATGCTTTAAAAAATAAAAAAAACTTTAATAATTCAGATTTGTACGTAACAATGGAGCCATGTACTCATTATGGTGTGACCCCGCCCTGTACAAATTTAATATTAAAAAAAGGTATAAAAAGAGTTTTTTTTTCTTCTTACGATTTTGATACTAGAACTGCAAAATTAGCTAAAAATAAATTAAAAGAGAAAAATATAAAAGCATACAAAATTATTCAAAAAAAATTTAGCTCATTCTACCAAAGCTATTTTATAAATAAAAAAAAACTAGAACCACTAATTGATGCTAAAATAGCAATATCAAAAGATTATTATACAATAAATAAAAAATCTAAATGGATAACTAATGTTTTTTCCAGAAGAAGAGCTCATCTTATAAGATCAGAGTATGATGCTATTATATCAACTTCAAAATCAATAAATTCTGATAATGCTGA
>JAOOKL010000012.1 GCA_028408025.1 Candidatus Pelagibacter sp.
AAATGAATGATTTTAAAAAACATATAGAAATAATTGAGAGTCAAAATATTGAGTTTGTTAATCCTAAAAATTTTAAATTA
Organism: Candidatus Pelagibacter sp.; assembly: GCA_028408025.1. The sequence goes on from JAOOKL010000012.1 coordinate 81, forward strand.
GACTTGTCGCAAAAGAAAAAGGAAAGAAAAGTTTTGCTTACTATAGATGATGGTTATTCCTCATTTTATAAAAATGCTTGGCCTATACTTAAGGAAAAGAAAATACCTTTCATTTTATTTATTAGTACCAGAGAAGTGGGTGCTCCTGGCTATATGACTTGGAAAGAAATCAAAAAAATTAGTAAAGAAAATTTTGTTGAAATTGGAAATCATAGTCATACGCATGAATATTTGATTGATGAAACTAAAGAAAAAATTGAAGAGGATATAATTACTTCTATTAGTATTTTCAAAAAGAATTTAGGAAAAAATTCTGATTTTTTTTCCTATCCTTTCGGAGAGTATAGTTTACAATTCAAAGAGATTATTAAAAATTTAGGATTTAAATATGCCCTTGGTCAACACTCAGGAGTTATAGATGAAACTAAAGATCTTTATGAATTACCTAGATTTCCAATTAATGAGAAATATGGTGAACTAAATAGATTTACTACAATAACTAAAACTCTGCCTCTTAAATACAAAAATATTTATCCTAAGGAAAAATTTTTAACAAATAATAATAACCCACCAAAAGTTAAAATAGAATTCTATGATGATATCAAAAATTTAAATTTACTTAACTGTTATTCTAATGAAGGTAACAAATGGAGATCTTCTAATATCAAATTTATAGAAAAAAACAATCTCGAAATTTATATAAACGAAAAATTTTTAGGCGAAAGAGGTCGAATCAACTGTTCACTAAAAGAAGAGGATGGTTTTTGGAGATGGCTAGGAATTCAATTTGTGCTTGCTGATAAATAGATTATAAATTTAACTCTTGTTTTTTAACTGAATTTGCTAGCCTTACTGGCTCAAAATCCATTAATTTGTTTTGTACAATAATTTGTGACAAAATTTTTGTATATTCACTCCCAGTTTCAGCATAACTACCAAGAGTTTTAGTTAAATCTAAACCATTAACTTTTCTTTTACTATCTCTTAAAGATTTTCTTTTTTCTCTAAATTTTGAGTAACTTTTATGAGTATTTAAATTATTTTTATAGGCTTTGACAGATGCTCTAAGAATAGGAAATTTTAAAATTTTATGGCTTTTAGATTTGTCTTTTAAAAGCGGTTCAATACCTTGTCCATTCCAAGTCCATTGACCGAAAATAGCATTGCCTTCTAATGCAAATCGTGAAGTACCCCAGCCACTTTCTTTAGCTGCTTGTGCTAAGGCAATTGATGTTGGAATTATGTCCATTCTTTTTTTTAATTCAGCAACACTTCCTTTTTTAACTTTATACTCCAAAAATTTTTGTCTTAACCATTGTTTTTCTTCATCAGTAGTCATTTTCTTTGAAGTAATATTATTAAGCTTGAATCTATCCTCTAATATCTTCTCATTTTCTGCAACAACAAGTGGTAACACTATTTTAATAAATGTTTCTTTTTTCAATTTAACACTTTGTATTTCATCAAGATCTTTTGGAAATTGCGTGAAATAAATAGGTTTTACTATTTTTTCAAATCTGACTCTATTTAAATTATAATCAACGTCCTCAAATAAATTTAAAACCGTTGCTGTTTTTAAATTTAAATCTGGCAAAATTAATTCTGGTACGTTTTTATTTTGTTTTTTATTTTCGGTTTTAGGTTGTTTTTTGGCTTCTTTTTTGATTTTTACACTTGGTTTTTCTTCTTTCTTTTTAATTTTTATTTCAGGTTTATTAATTTCTTTTTCAACTAGTTGAGGTTCTTTATCTTTAAATATTGAAACACCTGATATTATGACAGTAAAAGTAGCAACAATAATAAAAATTGCTGCTATTGATTGACCTACTCTTTTTTTATTTATCTGTTGATCATAAATTGCGTTAAAAATATTAGTGAAGAAATTCCCAAAAAAATCGTAAAAAGTTTTTCCTATTAAAGGTAAAACATTTAAAGCACCTAAACCTGCTTTTCCAATATTTCTCCATAAATTATGAAAAAAACCCAATATCGATCTTATACTATCTTCTTTAAAATAAGATACTTGCCTAGAGAGCCTTGCAACTTTTTTTGAACTATCATCTTTTAAATTGTCAATTCTTTTTGAAACTTTTGTTAATGGTTTGTAAAAGTTTTCTTTAACAAAAGTTGTCTTGAAATCCTTAGGTATTACTATTTTATTTTTTCTTAAAATCAATTCTAGTTGACCTGTAGTCAATTCTTTTCTTCTTCTTAAATATTCTTTTATCTCTTTAACATCGTAGATCTGAGCAAGTTCTATTAGTTTATCTTTATAACTTAAATTTTTTTTCATTTTAATTTGCCTCTACTGAGTTGACCTCTTTTACGTAATGTTTGAGTAAATTTTGAACTCCTTGTTTTAGAGTAATTAATGAACTAGGGCAACCCGAGCAGCTCCCTTGAAGCTCTACTTTTACTACTCCCTCTTTGAAAGATTTAAATTTGATGTCTCCACCATCTTTTTCCACTGCAGGTCTAATTTTAGTATTTAATACTTCTTTTATCTTTTCAATAGTTTCGTTTTCACTTGTAGTCTCAACTTGTTTAGAGTCGTTTTCTTTTTTCAAAATTGGAGTTTTATTATTCTCAAAATAATGATTTAAATGAGAAATAACCATTGGTTTTAATTCACCCCAAGAAACAGTTTTATCCTTTTTTACAGACAAAAAGTTTTTTGATATTAGAACAAGTTCTACACCCTTAAAGCCTAATAACTCCTTTATAAAAATATTGGATATATTTTTTATATTATTTTTTTGAAACTCTTCAGTTCCTTTGGTGGAAATGATCTTTTCTGACACGAATTTTAGAGATTCAGGATTTGGTGTGTTTTCTATTTGTATCATAAAAAATTTATATTATATAAACCCTACTTTTTCACGAATATTTTTAAGGTTTTCCTCAGCTATAACACTAGCTTTTTCACTACCTTTATTCAATACTTCCAGCAAAAATGTCCTATCATTTACAAGTTTTTTAATTTCTTTGCCAATAGGACATATTTCGCTTATCAGAAGTTCAGCAATCTTATTTTTAACAAAAGAATAATCTTTTCCTGCCATTTCTTTTAAAGTTTTTTCTAAATTCGATTTTAAAATTTCAGAGTAAATATTCAGAAGATTTAAAGCCTCTGGTTTTTTTTCTAAAGACTTTAAGTTATCTGGAATAGGCTCTGAGTCTGATTTAGCTTTTTTTATTTTCTTAATAATTTCATCAGGACTATCTTTTAAATTAATTCTTGAATAATCAGATTCTTCTGATTTACTCATTTTTTTTGTTCCATCTCTTAGACTCATTACTCTAGAAATATTTTTGAGAATAAGAGGTTCAGGTATAGGAAGAAAATCTTTGCAATTAAAATCTTTGTTAAATTTTTCGGCAATATCTCTAGTGAGTTCTAAATGTTGTTTTTGATCAGCTCCTACTGGAACATGTGTGGCTTTGTATAACAATATGTCAGCAGCCATTAGGTTGGGATAAATGTAAAGTCCAACACTAGCTTTTTCTTTATTAGACCCAGCTTTATCTTTAAATTGTGTCATTCTGTTTAACCAACCAATTCTAGAAACACAATTTAATATCCAGGCTAATTCTGAATGAGCGGGTACTGAAGATTGATTGAAAATTATACTCTTATTTGGATCAAGCCCTGCAGCTATAAAACTTGCAACGGTTTCTACTGTATTGTTCTTTAATTCTTTTGGATTTTGAAAAACAGTTATTGCATGTAAATCTACAACACAGTAAATACAATTTAATTCTTTTTGTAGCTGAACAAAGTTTTTTAGAGCACCTAAATAATTACCCAAATGTAGGTTGCCTGTAGGTTGAACACCTGAAAACACTAATTTTTTAATCATTTTAATTTGTTTTAAAGTTTTTTGTTTTTAATATTCCTACTAAATAACACGATATCAAATAAAAACCTGCAACAAAACCAACAATTAACAATAAATATATTGATTTATACTTGTAGGTATAATCAAGATAATCTGAATAAAAATCTAAAGCAAAGACAAGAATAAAAGTCATTAGAATAGTAATTAGAATTATCTTAATGACGTTTCTAATCAAATATTTGTTTAGCATTAAAGAACTCCTTTTATTCAAAACAATGAAGTAAACTATAACACCAGCCCAAGTTGAAATTGAAGTTGCGATTGGGATTATTATAAAACCATATTTATTAAAAAAAACCACACTTATAAAAATATTCAAACAAACTATAAAAGAAGAAATGTAAAACGGGGATTTAGTATCATCCCTTGCAAAAAAGAAATTTGCAAAAATTTTAATTAAAGCAAATGCAGGTACACCGTAACCAAAAAACTTAAGAGCTAAAGCAATTAATTGAACGCTCTCAGAGCTTAAAGATCCATAACCAAATAACGCACTTACAATTTGATCGGAAGCAATTATTAAACCAATGCTTGCAGGAATTGATAATAAAAGAGAAAGTTCAATTGATTTGCTTTGTATTTTTGAAATCATAGAAATATTTTTTTGTTTAAAAGCATTAGACAAAACAGGCAAAGATACAGTGCCAACTGCGATGCCTGCTAAAGCTAAATTGATTTGATAAATACGATCAGCATAATAAAGGTAAGATACAGCGCCAGACTCGAATGATGCTATTATTGTTCCTACTAAAATATTTATTTGTGTAACTCCTGATGAAAGAATACTGGGTAATAATTTTTTGAAAAAAAACTTTACCTTATTGCTTAACTTCAGCCTAAACTCAAAAGAGGGTTTGTAATATTTTTTTGTAAAGATAATTAAAAACAAAAGTTGTATTATTCCAGCTAACGTTACTCCATAGGATAACTGTCTAGCAAAATTAAATCCTAAAAAATATGATATGATTAAACTTGCTATTAAAACAATATTCAAAATTATAGGCGCTGCTGCAGCTGCTGCAAATTTATTATTAGAGTTCAAAATTCCAGAAAAAAAAGAGGATAAACTTACAAATAATAAAAAAGGAAATGTTATTCTTGTAAACTCTACTGCAAGATTAAACTTTTCAGTACTTTCTTCAAAGCCTGGTGCAATAATATAAACCATATAAGGAGTAAATATTTCAACAACTAGAATTATTGAAAGTAAAATTAATGTTAAAATATTAAAAATGTCATTAGCAAACTTTTTTCCTTTGATTTTGCTGCCAGACTTAGCCGATACATAGCTAGGAATGAAAGCAGCATTAAAAGTCCCCTCTGAAAAAAGACGTCTGAATGTATTTGGAAGTCTAAAAGCTACAAAAAATGCATCTGCAAAAATTGACGCTCCTAAAAATATTGCAATTAATATATCTCTGAGATAACCTAAAATTCTACTTAATAAGGTAAAAAAACTAAATATATATGTTGACGACAACAAGTTCATATTAATTCTAAATTAAGCCACAAATACTAAATATTAAATGAAATATTATAATTATATTACATACACATTTTAAATGACAAAAAAATCCAAAATTGATCATTATTCTGATAAAGAAGCACTTGACTTTCATATTAAGGGAAAGTCTGGCAAAATTGAGATAAATTCGTCTAAACCCTTAACTACTAAAAGAGATTTGTCCTTAGCATACTCACCTGGGGTAGCTGCGCCTGTTAAGGAAATAGCTAAGGATCCCAATTTAGCTTATGATTATACGAGTAAAGGAAATTTAGTAGCTGTAATAAGTAATGGATCAGCAATTTTGGGTCTGGGCAATCTTGGATCATTGGCATCAAAACCTGTAATGGAGGGTAAATCAGTATTATTCAAAAGATTTGCTGACATTGATTCAATTGATATCGAAATAAATAATAGTAACGTCAACTCAATCGTTGAAACTATCAAAAATATTGGTGGCACGTTCGGTGGAATAAATCTTGAAGATATAGCAGCTCCTGATTGTTTTATCATAGAACAGAAACTCAAAGAAAGTTTAGATATACCAGTTTTTCACGACGATCAGCATGGAACAGCGATAATTACATTAGCTGCTCTTATTAATGCTCTGGATGTTTCTAAGAAAAAAATTGAAAAAGTTAAAGTAGTAGTTAATGGAGCTGGGGCTTCTGCTCAAGCATGTACAAATTTATTTAAAAGTTCTGGAGTTAAAAATGAAAATATAATTATGTGTGATAGCAAAGGAGTTATTTATAAAGGTCGAAAAAATATTGATCAATTTAAATCAACTTTTGCATCAAATACAAAATTACGAACTTTAAAAGAAGCTATAAAAGGTGCTGATGTATTTTTAGGATTGTCAGCAAAAGATGTTGTTTCAAGTGATATGATAAAGTCTATGGCAAAAAATCCAATAATTTTTGCCTGCGCAAATCCTGATCCGGAAATAAAGCCAGAAATTATTAATGAGGTAAGATCAGATGCAATAATAGCAACTGGAAGATCTGATTATCCAAATCAAGTTAATAATTTAATTGGCTTCCCTTATATTTTTAGAGGCGCACTTGATGTACGAGCTAAAGAAATTAATGAAGAAATGAAGGTTGCAGCTGCAAAAGCTATTGCTTTGCTTGCAAGAGAAGATGTACCAGATGAAGTAGTTTCAGCTTATGGCGGTGATAGACCTAAATATGGAAAAGATTATATTATTCCTTCTACTTTCGATCCAAGATTAATTAGTGTAATACCATCTGCTGTTGCTCAGGCTGCTATTAAAAGTGGAGTTGCTAGAAAAAAAATTAGTAACATTGATTTGTATAAAGATCAATTAATTAATCGCTTGGATCCATCTATGTCATTAATGCAAGGTATTAATGCTAAAGTAAGAAAAAATCCAAAAAGAGTAATATTTGCTGAGGGAGAAGATGAGAACATGCTAAAAGCTGCAATTGAATTTGGAAAAAATAAACTAGGTATTCCTATTCTAATTGGTGCAGAAAAAAGAATTAAAGAACAATTAAAGAAAATAGGTTTAGACGAAAATCATAAAATAGAAATAGTAAATTCTACAAATAAAGAAAAGAGAGAAAAATATGTAAAACACTTATATAAAAAATTACAAAGAGAAGGACAATTAGAGCGTGATGTGGATAGACTAGTTAGAAACGATCGTATTGCTTGGGGTTCTTCTATGATTGCATGTAAAGATGCTGATGCAATGGTAACAGGTAATATTAGACATTATGCGGCTTCTATTGAGAAATTGAAAAAAGTTGTTGATTCAAGACCAGGTGAAGAAATATTTGGTATGACCATGATTAATTCTAAAGGTAAAACTGTTCTAGTGGCAGATACTAATGTACAAGATTTTCCATCCTCACAAAGATTAGTTAATGTTGCTAAATCTTGCGTTAGGGTAGCAAGATTATTTGGATTTGATCCAAAAGTAGCTTTTCTATCTCATTCTACATTTGGAAACCCTGTTTCAAAAAATACTAAACATGTAAGAGATGCCATTGAACTGCTCAAAAAAGAAAAGGTTGATTTTGATTTTGATGGTGAAATGCAACCAGATGTAGCTTTAAATCCTATTTATAGAGAAACTTACCCTTTTTCAAAAATTGTAGGTAATGCTAATATTTTAATTATGCCTGCTTTGCATAGTGCAGCAATATCAACAAAAATGATGAAAGTATTTGGTGGAGCTAAATTAATTGGTCCTCTTTTAATTGGTTTAGGTCTTCCAATTGAAGTCGCTCCTCTAAGATCAAGCACATCTGACATTTTAAATCTTGCTTCTGTTGCAGCTTATTCAGCTCATGTAATTGATTATTAAAGTTTATTCCTGCTTAATTCTGAGGTTAAATATATTGATGGAATAATTTTTTTTACATCATAAATCTTATTTGCTTCTTTGATAACTTCTTTTTTTTCATCTTCATCCATTGCAATTCCAAAAATATAAATATTTTTATCAATTGTTTCTAAAGTATAATTTCTTGCTTTGGTTTTCTTATTTAAGATTAATGCTGTTCTTAATTGACTGGTGATTAGTATGTCTTTTGCAGTATTCTTAAAATTGCTCTTACCTCTTATTGTTATTGCATTTTTAACTGATCGAACTCCTTTTGTTTCCCACGCCATTTTTGTAATCTTTATTTTTTCCTCAGGTCTATCAACTTTTCCTGATAAAAATATTCTTCCATCTATCACCTCTGATTGAACTGAAAGAAAATATTTTTTTTCAGTTAGAGCTAACCTAGCGTTTAAATTTTTTTGCATTATAGTATCATCTATTTGCATTCCTATAGTTCTTGGGTCAAAAGTTATATCAACCCCTGCCCCAAACTTTCCTGCAGTAGAACATGAAACCAGAAATAATATTGATAATATACTAATTATTTTTTTCATTTTTTTTTACTTCTAAACATATCTGGTAAATCTTTTTTTTATGTATTTTTTCTGATTTAAACAATAGTTCAACGACATCTTTAAGTGAATATTTTTTTAAGTATAATTTTGCTTTTTTTCTTATATCTGATTCATCTAAAATTTTATTTTTAATATTTTTTTCTGATAATACAACTGTTAACTCTCCTTTAATTCCAGTTTTAAACATCTTTATTGTATCAATATTTCCTCGATAAAATGTTTCATGAATTTTTGTAATTTCTCTTGCAATTAATATATCTCTTCCTTTGTAAAATTTTTTCATTGTTTTAAGATAAAAATTAATCTTTAAAGCAGGAATAAAAAATATTTGAGAAAAAGTAAGATTTGATAAAGATGACAATATTTTTTCTAATCCTTTCTCTGTTTTTGGCAAAAATCCATAAAAAAGAAATTGGTCACTAAAACCAGAGGAACTAATAGATGCTGTTATTGATGAAACTCCTGGTATTGGTACAACACTTATTTTTCTATCTATACAAGTTTTAACTAGAAGTCTTCCTGGATCTGAAATTATGGGGGTTCCAGCATCAGAGATTAAAGACAAAATTTTGCCTTCATTTATATATTTTATAATTCTTTCAAGTTCTTTTTTTTCATTAAACTTGTGATAAGAAATTAATGTTTTTTTTATTTTGAAATGATTAAGCAACTTTAAAGAGTGTCTAGTGTCTTCACAAAGAATTATGTCTGAATTTTTTAATACCTCTATCGCTCTAATAGTTATATCATCTAAGTTTCCTATTGGAGTTGAAACAATATATAAGCTGTTAGTATATAAATTCATAAAATGAAAAATAAAATCATAATAATAATAACTTATATTTTAATTTTTTTTAATTCTAATCTATTAAGTAATGAAGATAATAACCAACTTAAAATTGGCTTGTTAGCCCCTCTAAGTGGTGAATATAAAAATCTTGGAAACTCTCTTTTATATTCTCTTCAGATGGCACTAAAAGAAATAGATGATGAAAATGTTTTTTTGATACCAAGGGACTCGGGTTTTCAAGAACCTAAAAAACTTAATGATGCAGTTAAAGAAATCAAATCTCAAGGAGCCAAAATTATAATTGGACCTATCAATTATGTAGACTTTGATGAAGTCAAAAAATTTAATGATTTAGTCTTCATATCTCCTTCAAATATAGAGCCAGAATTCCAAAATAATATTATAAGCATCGGAATAAGTTTTGAGTCTCAGATGAAAGCTTTGATGGATTTTATAAAAAAACAAAAAAAAAATAAAACTGTTATTCTAATACCCAAAAACCAGTACACAGATTTTATTGACAAAAAAATAAAAAAATTAGAGTTACAAAATTATAAAACATTTAAGTATAATCCTGATCCTAAAATTTTAACTGGAGAAATTGAAGTATTAACAAATTATTCTCAAAGAAAAAGAAACCTTAAATTAAGAATAAAAATGTTTGAAGATAAAGATGATGAACAATCAAAAAAACAGCTAGAAAGATTGGAACAAAAATACACCTTAGGTGATGTAAATTTTGACTCTGTTGTAATTATTGACTTTGGTAATAGTTTAAAGAGTGTATTAACCTCTTTAGTTTTCACGGATGTAGATCAACAAAAAGTTTTATTTACAACTGTAAATCAATGGTTTGATGAAAGTATTTTTTATGAAAATACTGTTAAAGAATTGTACTATCCATCAGTAGACTACAAAGAATTTAGAAAATATAAAGATAAATATTTTAAAGTTTTCAAAAATTACCCAAATGAAATTACAATATTAGCTTATGATGCTTTAGGCTTAATATATTACTCATGGAAAAAAAATGGAAGAATAAATTCTGTTAATGATTTTTCTTTTAAAAACAAAATTAAAGGCAAAATAGGTACTTTTACTTTTAAAAATAAAAAAATAATACAAGATTTAAATATTTACAGAGCTAAAAATGGAAAATTTACAAAATTTTGATTTTATTTTTTAATTTTTTAAATGCTATATACCTATGATCCATTTTTATCTTTTTTTTCTTTATCATCTGACCAAATGTAATTAGTTTTTTACTTGGTATAAAAATTGGGTCATATCCAAAACCTTTTTTTCCTCTAATCCTGTAGGATATAGAACCATTTATTTTGCCCGTTACGCAGACTAATTTTTTTTTACTATTGATAAAAGCCAAACTAGAAACAAATATTGCAGATCTATCCTTTTTTTTTAACATTTTTTTTAAAATGAATTTCATCGCATTTTTAAAACTTCCATATTTTTTAGCCCATCGAGCAGAATAAATACCTGGCCCATCATTAAGAGATTTAATACATAAACCTGAGTCATCAGAAATTACTGCAGCATCAGTAAATTTTGCGAAGTATTTAGCTTTTAATTTTGCATTTGCCTCAAAACTTTTACCAGTCTCTTTTGGGCTACTTATTTTTAGTGTTTTAGGTGATATTTTTTTTAATCTCTTAGATAACAGAATGCTTAATTCCTTAAATTTTCCAGTGTTATGGGTGCCGATCAATATTTTTTTCATAGGTATCTAGTAATTTGGATTTTAAGTATTATATACCAAGTAATATGAGTTCAGATGTTAAAAATGAAGCAGAAAAAACAGAAGAAAATCAGTCGAAATCGGAGACTTCTGATTTTAAAAAAGAAGTATCAATAGAAGATAAATTAAAAGAGTCTGAAGATAAGTTACTAAGATCACTTGCAGAGATAGAAAACCAAAGACGAAGGTTTGAAAAAGAAATTAGAGACGCTTTTGAATTTGGTTCTTTTAATTTTGCCAAGGAGAGTCTTGCAATTTTAGATAATTTACATAGAGCAAAAGAGGCAATTAAGAATGACGAGACATTAAAGAAAAATAAGGACTTAGAAAAATTTATCGAGAATATTACAATTATAGAAAAAGATTTAATTTCTATATTTGAAAAAAACAAAATTAAGAAAATTGATACTGAAAAAAAGAAATTTAACCCAAATTTACATCAGGCTATGTCTGAAATAGAAAATGTTAATGTGGAAGCAGGAATAATTTTACAAGAGGTTCAGGCCGGATATATGTTTGGTGATAGGCTTCTAAGGCCTGCTTTAGTAAGTGTAGCAAAGAAAAAAGTAAGTAAAAATAACGAAAATAACGAAAAAAAAGAGGGAAAGTAACCTTGTAGAGAGGAAAAAAACACCCATATAAGTATCGTTAATTAAAAGGATATAAACATATGAGCAAAGTAATAGGAATTGATCTAGGAACAACAAACTCTTGTGTGGCTATAATGGATGGAACACAAGCCAAAGTATTGGAAAACGTAGAAGGTGCAAGAACTACTCCTTCAGTAGTAGCTTTTTTAGAAAATGAGGAAAAACTTGTTGGTCAACCTGCAAAAAGACAAGCTGTAACTAATGCAGTTGATACAATTTACGCAGTCAAAAGGTTAATAGGTAGAAAATTTGATGGACCGTCAGTTCAAAAAGATATTTCAAAAGTACCATATAAAATTATAAAATCTGAAAATGGAGATGCATGGGTTGAAGGAAAAAGCAAAAAATATTCTCCATCTCAAATTTCTGCTTTTGTTTTACAAAAAATGAAGGAAACTGCCGAAAAATATTTAGGTCAAGCAGTTACAAAGGCAGTAATTACCGTCCCGGCTTATTTCAATGACTCTCAAAGACAAGCAACTAAGGATGCAGGAAAAATTGCTGGTCTTGAAGTTTTAAGAATTATAAATGAACCAACAGCAGCTTCATTAGCATATGGTTTAGATAAAAAGGGTGGTAAGAAAATTGCAGTCTACGATTTAGGTGGAGGTACTTTTGATATTTCAATTTTAGAAATTGGTGATGGAGTATTCGAAGTTAAATCTACTAATGGAGATACATTTCTAGGTGGCGAAGACTTTGATGATGAGATAGTAGAATATCTTGCTTCGGAATTTAAAAAAGATAATGGGATCGACTTAAAGACAGATAAGCTCGCACTGCAAAGATTAAAAGAAGCAGCTGAAAAAGCGAAGATTGAACTTTCTTCTGCTGCTCAAACAGAAATAAATCTTCCATTTATAACTGCTGACAAGTCTGGTCCTAAACATTTAAACCTTAAATTTACTAGAGCCAAATTAGAAGCATTAGTGCAATCATTAGTGGATAGAACTCTAGAACCATGTAAAACAGCATTAAAAGACTCTGGCTTCTCAGCTGCTGAAATTAATGAAGTGGTTTTAGTTGGTGGTATGACAAGAATGCCAAAAATTATTGAAACAGTTAAAAATTTTTTTGGAAAAGAGCCAAATAAAAGTGTTAACCCAGACGAGGTAGTTGCTATGGGAGCTGCTATTCAAGGGGGTGTTCTACAAGGGGACGTTAAAGATGTACTTTTATTAGATGTTACTCCTCTGTCTTTAGGTATCGAAACTCTCGGTGGAGTATCAACAAAATTGATTGAAAAAAATACAACAATACCTACTAAAAAAAGCCAAGTTTTCTCAACCGCTGAAGACAACCAACCAGCAGTCTCTATCAGGGTTCTACAAGGTGAAAGAGAGATGGCAGCGGACAACAAAATTCTTGGAAATTTTGAATTAGTTGGGATAGCTCCGGCTCCAAGAGGTACTCCTCAAATTGAGGTCACTTTTGATATCGATGCTAATGGAATTGTTAATGTTTCTGCAAAAGATAAAGGTACGGGCAAGGAACAAAAAATTCAGATACAAGCATCTGGAGGTCTGTCCGAGGAAGAAATACAGAAAATGGTTAAAGACGCAGAAGCTAATAAAGAAGCTGATAAGAAAAAAAGAGAAACTGTTGATGCGAGAAACCAAGCTGATAGTTTAGTATTTTCTACAGAAAAAAGTCTTAAAGAACATGGAGATAAAGTTTCTGCTGAAGACAAAAAAGCTATAGAAAATGGAATTGCAGATCTAAAGAAATCTCTTGAGGGTTCAGACATAGAAGATATAAAGAAAAAAACTCAAAGCTTAGTTCAGGTATCTATGAAATTAGGAGAAGCAGTTTATAAAAGTCAGCAAAAAACAGATGCAAAAACAGATAATAAAGACCAAAAAAAACCTGAGGACAAAGACAACGTCGTAGATGCAGATTTTGAAGACGTAAAAGAGAAAGATAAAGAAGAAGATAAAGAAAAAAGCGCCTAAGATAATTAAAGGAGACGTCCTGTGGCAAAAAGAGATTACTATGATGTCTTAGGTGTTTCAAAGTCAGCATCTAAAGATGAAATCAAAAAAGCATATCGCAAACTAGCGCTTAAGTACCATCCCGATAAAACTAAAGGTGATAAATCATCTGAGGAAAAATTTAAAGAGGCTAGTGAGGCTTATCATATACTTTCTGATGAAAAGAGGAAAGCTAACTATGATCAATTTGGTCATGCAGCCTTTGAAGGTTCAGGAGGAGGGCAAGGATTTGGTGGTTTTGACACTTCATCATTTTCAGATATTTTTGAAGATTTCTTTGGAGATTTTGGAGGTGGGGGTTCGTCTAGAAGAACTAGTAATAGAGGAAATGATTTAAGATACGATGTTAGCATAACCTTAGAGGATGCTTACAAAGGATTAGAAAAAAATGTTAAATATACAACTTATAAAAAATGTTCAACGTGTTCAGGAAGTGGGGCAGCTAAAGGATCAAAACCAATAAAATGTAATTATTGTTCTGGCAGAGGCAAAGTTCGATCTAATCAAGGTTTTTTTACCATTCAACAAACATGTCCACAATGTAGTGGATACGGAGAAACAATCGGAGATCCATGTAAAAATTGTAATGGTAATGGAAAGACACAAGGAAGTGAAAACGTAACTGTAAAAATACCTAAAGGAGTTGATGATGGAACTAGAATAAGATTATCTGGTAAAGGAGAAGCGGGCTCTAAAGGTGGTGCTAGTGGTGATCTTTATCTATTTATTTCTATAGATAATCATAATATTTTTAAAAGATCCGAGGAAAATTTATATTACGAACTTCCTATTACTTTTTCGGATGCAACGTTAGGAACAACAGTTGAGGTTCCTTCAATAGATGGAGGAAAGTCTAAGATTAAGATTCCATCTGGCACACAATACGGTAAGCAATTTAGACTAAGAGGAAAAGGAATGCCTATATTGAGAAGAAGTATATTCGGTGACTTATATATTCGAATTATTACTCAAGTTCCAACATCTCTTTCAAAAAGACAAAAAGAAATTCTTCAAGAGTTTAATGAGATAGAAAGTAATAAACCCGATCCAGTAATAAAAAGTTTTTTTGAACGAGCAAAAAAATTTTGGAAAAGTTCTTAATTTAAATGGAAATTGATCAAATAATGTCTGCGGTTTTTCTAATTGCCGTATTGGCTTTAGTCTTACCAGGGTTTTTATCTACTAACAGTAAGAAAAAACTATTTATGAAAAATCTTTCTATTTGGACTATAATTGTGCTTACTATTATTGTAATTATCTACTTTATTAAATAATGAAAAAAATCAATTTATCTATTACTGGATGCATGGGAAGAATGGGGCAAAAACTTGTTAAAACCTCTAAATCAGATAAAAATTTCAAGTTAGTATCTTTAACAGAGAATAAAAAAATAAATAAAAAAATAAATGGAATTAAACCACAGCTAAACACTGAAAATGCATTCAAAAATACTGATGTAATTGTTGATTTTACTATTCCTCAATGCACACTAGAAGTTTTAAAAATTGCTGTAAAACAAAAAAAAAGAGTTGTAATCGGAACAACTGGTTTTTCAAAAAAACAAGAAAAAATTATAAAAAAATACTCAAAAAAAATTCCTATTTTAAAAGCGGGAAATATGAGTTTAGGTGTAAATTTATTAATGTATCTGACTGAAATAGCGTCCAGGTCATTAGGAAATAAATTTTTAAGTAAAATCTATGAAGTCCACCACAAAGGGAAAAAAGATTATCCTTCTGGAACTGCTTTGATGCTTGGAGAAGGTATTTCTATTGGAAGAAAGAAAAACTTATATAGCATGATAGGTAAAAAATTTTTAAATAAAAAGTCATTTCCCTATGGTAAAAAAATTAATTTTAATTCTATAAGAAAAGGTGGTGTAGTAGGAGAACATGAAGTTAAGTTTTCTAGCGGAAAAGAAATAGTAACCTTAAATCATGAGTCTTTTGATCGAGCTTTGTACTCTGAAGGAGCTTTAGCTGCAGCAAAATGGCTGAAGAATAAAAAGCCTGGTCTTTACTCAATGAGAGATCTTTTAAATTTTAAGTGAATAATCGAGAAAAATCTAAGATCATCCTAAGGATCTTGAATAAAACTTACC
>JAOOKL010000013.1 GCA_028408025.1 Candidatus Pelagibacter sp.
TAATAAGTTAAAGCGAACTATTTCATCAACAATAATCAGAAAAAAGATAGAAAATGGAAAAATCAAGGAAGCAAATAAACTTTTAGGTCGAACTTGGTCAGTTGAGGGTAAAGTTATTAAAGGAGAGAGAAGAGGGAGAGTTATTGGATTTCCAACATGTAATATAAAGATGAAAGATTATATAATACCAAAATTGGGAGTATATTCAGTCATAGTTGAAACTGATCAGTTTAAAAAAAGAGGGATAGCAAATATTGGCTATAGACCTACATTTAATGGTCTTAATTTACTTTTAGAGGTAAATATATTTGGAATTAATAAAAACTTATATAATAAGGAGATTAAAATAAATTTTATAAATTTTATTAGATCAGAAAAAAAATTTAAAGGTTTGGAACAATTAAAGAAACAAATAAAAATTGATATAACTCAATCAAAAAAAAATGTCTAAAGATAGTTTACAGCTTCCAAAAACTGCCTTTTCAATGAAGGCGAACCTGCCAACAAAAGAACCATTAATTTTAAACAAATGGGAAAAGAATAAAATTTTTGAAAAATTAAGAAAGAACTCTTTAGGTAGGGAAAAATTCGTCCTTCACGACGGCCCGCCATATGCTAATGGACATATTCATATGGGTACAGCGCTAAATAAAATTCTTAAGGATATGATAACTCGATTTCATCAAATGAATGGCAAAGACTCTGTATATGTACCGGGCTGGGACTGTCATGGTCTTCCTATAGAATGGAAAATTGAGGAACAATATAAAAAGAAAAAAAAAAATAAAGACGAGGTTCCTATTAAAGATTTTAGACAAGAGTGCAGGGAATTTGCTAAAGAATGGATTCAAGTTCATGTCAAAGAGTTTAAAAGATTAGGAGTTGTTGGGGATTTTGAAAATTATTACTCAACAATGAGTTATGAAGCTGAAGCTCAAATTGTCAGAGAACTTGGCAAGTTTCTTTTAGACGGAAGTTTATATCAAGGGTTTAAACCTGTTTTATGGTCAACAGTTGAAAAAACTGCCTTGGCTGATGCCGAAGTAGAATATATGGATCATACTTCAAATACAATTTTTGTTGCTTTTAAAGTTAAAAAAACTAAGAAGAATTTTTTAGAAAACGCCAATATTATAATTTGGACTACAACACCCTGGACGATACCGGCTAA
The DNA here is from genome assembly GCA_028408025.1 of Candidatus Pelagibacter sp. The sequence goes on from JAOOKL010000013.1 coordinate 1,172, forward strand.
CAAAGCCCTAGCATTTAATAATAGCATAGAATATTCATTAATTGAAATCAATCAACTGGATTTTTTTAAAGATACAAAAATTGTTGTAGCCACAAATTTAATTGACTCAATAATAAAGTCCTGTGGAATAGAAAATCATAAAGTCATTAAAACCTTTAAAGGCTCTGAACTTCAAGGGACGATTTGTAGTCACCCGTTTTTAGAAATGAAATTTGATTATGATGTTCCTATGTTAGAGGCAAGCTTCGTAGATTTGGAGCAAGGCACAGGAATAGTGCACTGTGCACCGAGTCATGGACCTGATGATTTTAATTTATGTTTAAAAAATAATATTTCTTCTACTTACACTGTAGATAATGCAGGGTTATATACAAATGAAGTACCTTATTTTGAAAAGACACATGTTTTTAAAGCAGATCCTTTAGTGATTGAAAAACTTAAAGAACAAAAAAAATTATTGAAAAATGACAAACTTAATCATAGCTATCCACACTCTTGGAGGTCAAAAGCACCTTTAATTTATAGAGCTACACCTCAATGGTTTATTTCTATGGAAAAAAATTCTTTAAGAAAAAAAGCAATTAAAGCAATTAATGAAACTAAATTTTATCCTCAAAAAGGGAAAGAGAGACTTTTGTCTATGATTGAAGGAAGACCTGATTGGTGTGTATCTAGACAAAGAGTTTGGGGAGTACCTCTCCCTATATTCATTGATAAAAAAACTAAAGAACCCTTAAGAGATCAAAAAATAATTGATAGAATTGCTGAAATTTACGAAAAAGAAGGTTCAGACTGCTGGTTTACAGATGATGCAGAAAAATTCTTAGGAAAAAATTACGATTCCAAAAATTTTGAAAAACTAAATGATATAGTGGAAGTATGGTTTGATAGTGGCTCTACTCATAGTTTTGTTTTAGAGAAAAGAAAAGATTTAAAGTGGCCAGCGGATATGTATTTAGAGGGCTCCGATCAACATAGAGGCTGGTTTCATTCTTCATTATTAGAGTCGTGCGGCACAAGAGGCAGAGCTCCTTTTGAAAATATTCTATCTCATGGATTTGTTGTTGATGGAAAAGGTTTAAAAATGTCTAAATCTTCAGGAAATGTCATTTCCCCTGATGAAATTTTGAAAAATTATGGGGCAGATATTTTAAGAGCCTGGGTAGCGTCTTCTGATTATTCAGAGGATTTAAGAATAGATAAAACAATTCTTACTCAACATGCAGAGTCTTATAGAAAAATAAGAAACACCTTTAGATTTATTTTAGGAAATTTAAAAGATAATTTTCAAAAACAAAACTTAGAATCTCTTGATCTAAAAAATTTTAATGAATTAGAACAGTATATTTTGCATAAAATATTTGCTTTAGATTGCTCAATGAAAGAAAATTTAAAAAATTACAACTTTCATAAATTATATAAAGAGCTCTTAAATTTTTGCACTTTAGATTTATCATCCTTTTATTTCGATATAAGAAAAGATGTTTTGTATTGTGATAGTTTAAACTCAAAAAAAAGAAAAGATTGTGTCATAGTTTTAAATATAATTTTAGAGTGCCTACTTAAATGGTTTGCTCCTATATTTGTTTTTACAACTGATGAGATTTACAGTCTTGTCAGCGCAGACAACAAAAGTATTCATGAATATACTTTTTTAACAATACCAAAAAAATGGAATAATAAAGATTTAGAGAAAAAGTGGAAAAAATTATTTAAGATAAAACAAGAGGCAAATATAGCTATAGAAGAAAAGAGATCGAATAAAGAAATAGGTTCCAGCTTAGAGGCTGAACTTAAAATAACAATTGATGAACAAAACTTTGCACTTTTGGATGGTTTAGATTTAGCTGAATACTTTATTACTTCAAAAGCTAACAAGATTAAAGGCAAAGACAAAGACTTTAAAATTGAGGTTGCTAAAACAAACGGGACTAAATGTCCTCGCTGTTGGAAAATTTTAGACAACAAATGTGAAAGGTGTGAAGCTGTGATTAAATCCAGTGAATAAAATGGATAAGAATAATAAATTTTTACTTCAATTAAACATAAAAAATTTTTTCTGTTTATTAATTGTTTTAATTACATTTAGTTTAGACAGATTAAGCAAAACTAAAATAATTGAACTTCAAATCAATGATAGTGCATTATTTATTAACCAGTACATAAATTTAGATTTAGTTTGGAACACTGGAATAGGCTTTGGTCTTTTGAGATCTGACTCCACAATAATCTATAATTTAATCACAGGTTTAATTTGTATTGTTATCACTTTTTTGATTTATCTTATTTATAAATCCAAAATTGTAGACAAAATATTATTTTCCTTAATTTTAGGTGGCGCACTAGGGAATGTTTATGACAGACTAACCTATTTTGCTGTGCCAGATTTTATAGATTTGCATTATAAAAATTTTCACTGGTTTACTTTTAATATCGCGGATATATTCATAACCGTTGGAATTTTAGTTTTTATTACTAAAGATTTAATTAGGCACGATGAAAAAAATTAACAAATCAATATATTATATCTTTCTTGCATTTTTTTTGTATTCGTGTGGAGCTATGTCTGATGCAGGAAAAGTTTTGAGAAATGAAAAAATTAAAACAACTGATGAATTTCTTGTAAAAAAAAGACAGCCTTTAGTTCTTCCGCCAGATTATGATACTTTACCAACACCAGGTACAATGAAAGATAATGTAAAAAATAACAATAGCATAAACAAGATTTTAAAAATTCCTAATCAATCAAGTACATCACAATCAAATACTACATCAGTAGAACAATCAATAATTAATAAAATTGGTAAGTGAAAAATAAAAAAATAATTTATAAAAATTTTATTCAAAAAAACCATCTTAATTCAAATTTATATAACAATTTGAAAAAAAAGTTTAATAAAAACTTTTTAAGTATAAGTCAAAATCAATACATTGAAAAAGATGTTTTTCATTCTCTAAGTAAAAAATTTAAATTTAGTTTTAATGTTAAAGATTTAAAAAAATTTAAAAAATATAAAACAGTAGTTTTGATAGGAATGGGAGGATCAATTCTTGGAACTGAAGCAATATACGATTTTTTGAAACAAAAAATAAAAAAAGATTTTCATTTTTTTGATAATATAGATGATGATAGAATAAATATTTTTAAAAGAAATTATAAATTTAGTCGAACATTATTTATAATAATTTCTAAATCAGGCGAAACTCTAGAAACATTGTCTAATCTTTTAGCTTTAAAAATTCTAAAAAATAATTCTAAAAATTTAATTGTAGTCTCTGAAAAAAATAACAAATCGTTACATTTGTTATCAAAAAAGATGAAATTTTATTTTGTAGAGCATAAAAAATATATTGGAGGACGATATTCAATATTATCAGAAGTTGGGATGCTGCCTGCGTATTTAATGGGCTTGCAGATAAATAATTTTAGAAAGAATATATTAATACATCTTAATAAAAGAAAAAATAAGATATTTTTAAAAGAAAGCTCAATTAAATTAGCAAACATACTTTTAAGAAAAAAAATAAAAAGTTTAGTACTATTTAATTATGAACCAAAACTCGATAAGTTTCTTTATTGGTACCAGCAAATTATTGCTGAAAGTTTAGGAAAAAAAGGAAAAGGATTTTTACCTATAATTTCCCCAGCACCAAAAGATCACCATAGTTTACTTCAACTATATTTAGACGGCCCAAAAGATAAATTGTTTTATATATTAAGCTGTGATCAAGACCTTAGTAATAAGCTCAATACAAAAAAATTGGATAAAAGCTTCAAATATTTTAATAACCGGAGTTTAGATCAAATAAAGCACACGCAAAAAAATGTTTTTATTAAAATTTTAAAAAAGAAAAAAATACCTTTCAGAGAGTTTAAAATTGATAGTTATAACGAGCAAACTATTGGTGAATTATTTTCTTATTTTATTATTGAAACAGTTTTAATTGGTAAGCTTATCAACGTAAACCCCTTTGATCAGCCAGCAGTAGAAAAAGTAAAAAAAATAACAAAAAAACTAATTTAAAATTTCCCAAAAATTATTTTTGATCGACCATATTTTTTAATTATAATTGGCTTGAAAATATGATTAAAATCATCACAAGTTTTACTTTCTCTATGAATGATAATTAAATGATTTTTACAATAAATTTTATTTTTTTTTATAAGCTTTAAATTTTCTAAGTATTTATTTTCTGCGAAGGGTGGATCAAAAAATATTATATTAAATTTTTCCACATCTTTTATATTTAAATATTCTTCAATCTTATCATTTACAACAGAAGTCTTTTCTTCGATTGAAAAAGCAATTAAATTTTTTTTTAGTATTTCAATTGCATTATTATCTTTTTCAACGAAGGTCACTTTTTTTGCACCACGAGATACACACTCAATTCCGAAAGAGCCAGTTCCTGAATAAAGATCTAAAATTTTTGCATTTTCAAGTTTTATTTCCAGAAGACTTGAATGATTGATAATATTAAAAATATTTTCTTTGACTGAGTCTTTTAAAGGCCTTGTAATTTTTGATTTTAAAAAAATAATAGGCTTTCCTTTAAAGATGCCACTTATTACCCTCATTTTTTTGAAATTACTCTCCATCCTATATCTTTTCTAAAAAAACCACCGTGCCAGTTAATTCTTTTAATTACCTTTATAATTTCAATTCTAATCTTTTTAAAAGTTTTTCCCACTGATGTAATGTTCAGTACTCTACCTCCGTTTGAAAAAATCTCATCTTTAATGTGTTTAGTACCAGCGTGAAAAATAAAAGAAGTTTTTTTTAATTGAATTTTTATTAAATTTTTTATTTTAATATCTTTTTTATACTTACCTGGATAACCTTTTGAGCACAAAACTATTGTCATACATTTAACTTTCTTCCATTTAAGGTTAATGCTATTTAATTTATTTTTAAGCGCAAAAGAAATAATTTTAACTAAATCTGTATCTAATCTGGGTAATATAACCTGACATTCGGGATCTCCCATTCTTACATTATATTCAATTAAAAAAGGCTCATTGTTTTTTATCATTAACCCAACATACAAAAAACCTGTGTAATTTTTTTTCTTTTGTCTTAAAGCTTTTAAAGTTGGAGAGACGATCTTTTTAATGATTTTTTTTTCCAAATTCTTAGTAATTATTTTTGCGGGTGAGTATGCCCCCATTCCACCAGTATTTGGTCCTTTGTCTTTCTCACCAACTCTTTTATGATCTTGGGCTGATCCAAAAAACTTAAAACTTTTTTTATCTACTACTAAAAAATAACTTGCTTCTTCACCCTCCAAAAATTCTTCAATTACTAATTTTTTTGAGGACTTAAATTTACCTTTAAATATTTCATTTGAAACTTTTAATACTTGGTTCTTGTTTTTACAGATCGTAACTCCTTTGCCAGCAGCAAGACCGTCTGCTTTTACAACAAGTGGAAAGATATTTTTTTTTAAAAAATTACTTACGTCTTTTTTACTTCGACATATTTTAAACTCAGCTGTGGGAATCTTATTTTTTTTACATAAAGATTTCATGAAAGCTTTTGATCCTTCAAGTTTAGCTGCATATTTATTTGGTCCAAAAACTTTAATTTTATTTTTATTGAGAAAATCTACTACACCTTTTACCAATGGTTCTTCAGGTCCCACTATAACCAAATTTATTTTGTAGAATTTGATAACTTTTAAAAGTTTTTTAAAATTAAGAAAATCAATATCAATATTCCTAGCAATTTTTGAGGTGCCAGCATTACCTGGAATGCAAATTATATTTTTAGATAACTTAGAATCGTAGATTTTCTGACACAAAGAGTGTTCTCTTCCACCGCTACCTAATAATGCAATATTCATAAGAAAAGATATATTATATGTTTATTTTATAGATGAACAAAAAAAAAGCCAAACTTAAATATAAGAATAACTCATTTGATATTATTGAGGAGGGAGATTTTGTAGTTTGTGCTATTTCTGGAAAACAAATTCTTTTGGAAAATTTAAGCTATTGGAACGTTGATTTACAAGAAGCTTACTTCTCACCTTTGGAGGTTAATAAGAGTTTGAATAAATCAAAAAAATAAATTTATTTCCATCTGTTGTGCGTCCAAATCCACTGATTAGGGTTTTTAAGAATCATATTTTCTAAGACTTTATTCAATTCAATAGTTATAAATAATTTATCTCTATCTTTTGAAAAAATCATTGGTTTAAAAACTTTCATTATAAATTTATTTTTTTTATCTCGTTCTATGAAAATTGGAATAACTTTCAAATTATATTTCAATATTAATTGAGCGGGTAAAGTTGTTGTATAAGCTTCTTTATTAAAAAATCTTATTTTCTCTCCTTCACTTACTCTTTGATCAATCATCATAGCTATACTGTGTCCATTTTTTATAAATTCGATTGCACTTTTCACCCCGTTTATTCCTTTTTTAATTTGATTTTTACAAATATACTTTTTTCTCAAATATTCCATCAGTGGGTTTAAAAAAAAATTATTTAATGGTCTATAAATTGTTGCAAGTTTAATATTTTTTTTGGTGAGCTCCATCGACATCAATTCAAAATTAGAAAAATGTCCAGAGACAAAAATTACTGGTTTATTTTCTTTTACCACATCTTCCAATATTTCTGTCCCTAAAATTTCGATGTGAGAATTTTTATTTTTAAATTTTTTCAAAAAGATATATTCAACAAATGTCATCCCATAGTTACTCCATACGCTTTTAACAATTTCTTTTTTTTGAATATTTGAAATATTATTAGAAAATATTTCTAAATTTTTTAAAATTATCTTATTAGATCTTATAGCTGGTCCAAATACATTAAATAAAAAAGAAAATAATTTACGACCAAGCGTCAATCCAATTAATTTTGCAATACCAAAAAAGGTATAAATGAAAATTGCTTCAATGAAATATTTTATTTTTTTGATCATATAAAATTGTTAACTTTTTTTAAAAATCTATCTTCATCATTTATTTTTAATCTAATTTTAAGATAATTAATCTCTTTGAAATTATATTTTTTAACGCGATAATAATCTTTCTCAGAAGTTAAAATAACCAAATTTTTTTTTGACGCATCATTAATGATTTTTTTAATCTCATCTTTACTAAATTCATAGTGATCTGGAAAAGATATCTGTTTTTGTAAATCGATATTATTTTCCATAAGCATTTTAAAGAAATTATTTGGGTTACCTATTCCTGCGAATGCAAATATTTTCATACCTTTAAATTCATTAATATTTATTGGTTCGTATTTTGAATAGAATATTTCAACTTTTTTTGAAATATTAAATATTTTTTTTTCAAAGGACTCATTTTTTTTTCCATTAACTACCAATACATTTGCTCTTTGTACCGCGTTAAGATTTTCTCTTAAGGGTCCCGATGGAAATGTTAAACCATTGCCTACTAATTGATCTGAAGTGAAGCAAAGAATATTAAAATTTTTTTTAATTGATAGGTCTTGGAATCCATCATCTAAAATAGCTAAATCAAAATTATTTTTTTCGACATTATCTAAAGCTATTTGTCTGTTTTTATCCAAAAATAAATTATTTGTGTAATTTTGAATCATTAAATGTTCATCAAAATGACTAGGATAAAATTTTTTTATGATAGAAGTTTTTTTTCCCTGATTTTCAAAGATTTTCATCAAATGTAAAGTTAAAGGTGTTTTGCCAGTTCCACCTAAATAAATATTTCCAACGCAAATTATAGGAATTTTAAAAATTCTTTCTTTAATTATGAGAGTTTTCACATAAAAAAAAAATTGATAAATTAAAGAAATAGGCCACAATAAAATAGAGAAAAAACTATTTTTTTTGGTCCAGAATTCTGGTTTTAATAATTTCATTAACCTTTAAGTTTTATCACCTCGTCAAATGTATTTGTTAAAATCTTTTCTCCAAGCTCATTAATATCTTTTAATGCATTTTCATTTTTAATGGAATCTAGATTATTTAAGTCAAAATTTATTTTTTTCGATAATTCATCACTATTAGTTATCTGTTCAGATATTTGATAATTATTTAATAAACTATATATTTCTTGAAAGTTATATACATAAGGACCATGATAAATTTTACATCCTAATTTTGCTGCTTCGATAGGATTTTGTCCTCCAACGTGCTGGAGTTTTTTTAATAGTGATTTACCAATGAAAACACTATTGCATAAACTTAAATATTTAGAGGCTTTACCGTATGAATTTACTATAATTAATTCTTTTTTAAAATCTATTTTGTCGTCATTAGATAAAATTTGATACGATATATTTCTTTTTTTACACAAAGACTCTATTTCTTCAACTCTATTGATATGTCTAGGAATTATTGCAGATATCAAATTTTTATTATCTTTTTTAAGATTTAAATGCGTATCAATTATAAGAATATCTTCTCCCTTATGAGTACTCATGGCACACCACATTTTTTTTTCTGAAGGTAGCCTTTCTTGACTATTGTGGGGTTTGTAGTTTGTTGAAAATTTTAAATTTCCTAAATATTTTATATTTTTTACTTTAAATTTTTCAAGGTACTTTTTTGTTTCAATATTAGAAATTAAACATAGATCAAAATTAGAAAAAATTTCTTCGGCAAATTTTCTGATTTTAGACCATCTTAAAAAAGATCTTTCAGTAATTCTTCCATTTAATAGCATTAAAGGAATATGCCTTTTTTTGATCTCAGACAAAAAGTTTGGCCATATTTCAGAATCAACAAATAAAACTAAACTGGGCTTCCAACCATCCAAGAATTTATTAATTAAAAAATTTATATCTAAAGGCAAGTATCTATGTTTTACATTTTCATTGTTCTCAAAATTCTTTCTCATTAAAGTCGCAGAAGATTGAGTTATGGTTGTTATAAGAATTTCAGTATCATTAATTTTGTTTAAAATTTTTTCAACTAAGGGTATTATACTTTGAGCCTCACCAATACTAGCGGCATGAAACCAAATAAGAGTTTTAGTTTTATTTTTATCAATTAAAAATCTAGAAGGAAATAATTTTCCTTCAAAACTCTCATTATTTTCTTTCTTTAAAAATTTTCTTAGATAAATTAAAAATATAAAAATTGGATAAAAAAAAAGAGTTAGTGATTTATAAATTCCTAACATGAATTCTATTTTAACTGTTTTTCGTAAAGAGTTTTATATTCATGACAATTATTTATAAGGTGGTCATGATTACCTGAGTCAACTAAAACTCCATTTTGTAAAACGAATATCTTATCCGCGTTATGTATTGTTGAAAGTCTATGAGCTATAACAATAGTTGTTTTATTTTTTGTTAAATTTTTGATTGCATTTTGCACAATTTCTTCTGAACCAGTATCTAAAGAAGATGTTGCTTCATCTAAAAGTATGATTGGAGATTTTTTCAAAATTGCTCTTGCTATTGATATTCTTTGCTTTTGACCCCCTGAAAGTCTAATGCCGTTTTCACCAACAATTGTATCGTATTTTTTGGGCATTTTATTAATAAACTCCTCAGCAGCAGCTGATGCGCAAGCATTTCTTATTTCTTCTTCGCTTGCTTCTAAATTAGCATATGCCACATTGTTTCTAATTGTGTCATCAAAAAGGATGACGTCTTGACTAACTAATGAAATATTTTTTCTTAACGAGTTTAATGTTATAGCGTCAATCTTTTGCCCATCTATGTCTATACTTCCTTCTTGAATGTCATAAAATCTTGGAATCAAGTTAATAATTGTACTTTTACCAGCGCCGCTTGGACCTACAAGAGCAGACATTGCATTGCCTTTAATGTCTAAACTTAGATTCTTAATTGCCCTATCATTCGTAGTTTCATACTTAAAACTAACGTTTTTAAAATTAATATCACAATTGTTTAATTTTAATTCAGGTAAGGAATTATTATTTTTGATTTCTATGTTTTTATCAATAACTTTGGATATTCTTTTGAAGGCTGCTGCCCCTTGATAAAATATCATATTTAAAGTAGCTAAAGATCTAATTGGTTGATAAGCTAACATCATAGCCGCTAGAAAAGAAAAAAATTGATTAACTTCAAGCTCACCAGAGGAAATTAATTTTCCAGAAAAGAATATAAATCCTGCAATCATGATACCCGTCAATGTTTCCATGATTGGTGTTGCTCTTACTATTACAATATTGTGCTTAATATTCTTATCTACTAAATCGTCTATTATTTTATTAGCTTTAGTAGCTTCCTCCTGCTCTTTTTGATAAATTCTTATCATTTTAGAGCCCTTTATCATTTCTGACAGGAAAGAAGCTAAATTTCCTGAAATCTCACCCGCTTGAGTAACAATTTTTGCAACCCTTCTTCCCAAGCTTTTTGCAAGACCGGCAGCAAGAGGGATCATAAAAATTGCAAAAATAGCTAACTTCCAATTTTGATAAAACATAAGACCAACTAAAGCAAAGGTGGTTAAAGTATCTTTCATAAGGTTAAGAACACCTACACCAACAAGAGCTTGTATTTGCCCAGCATCGAATAAGATATTAGAAACGTACTGACCTGAATGTCTTGCATCTAAAGTTTTAATGTCTGCTGTTAACATGTTATCTGAAATCTTTTTTTGAATTTCTCCAGCGATTCTATTTGAAACTTTAATTATATTTATTCTTGCAAGATAAAGACTTACTCCTTTAGCGGTAAATGTGAATATAATTGCTAGAGGTATTAGCCAAGCAAGTGTTCTGTCTTTTTCAATAAAGATTTTTTTTACTGCAGGATCTAACAACCAAGCAATAGCTGAAGAACTAGCCGCAACCACAACTGAAAGACCAGCTGCAATAAAAATAAACTTTAGATATCTATTAATGTACTCTCTATAAAGTCTTTTTAAGATTGATTTAAGTTCTCTAAAATCCATTTCAATTTAGATAGATAAAATGCCTAGAAATAAAATGAGACCAGATAAGTTGTTTAATTTAAAAGCTTTAAGACAAGTCTCAGGTTTATGGGGATTAAATATTCTTATTTGATAAATTAAACTTAAACAAAAAAGACTAAAAATAATTAAAAAAAGATTAAGATTTATTTGATCTTTAAATAAATAAAGTAAAATTGTTGAAGTTAACAAATAATTCATACCTACAAATAATTTTATATTTTTCTTAAATTTTATTGCAGTTGATTTTAAACCTATTATTTCGTCATCTGCCATATCTTGTACACCATAAATACTGTCATAGCCCAATGTCCAAAATATGGCTGATAAATAAAGCAGTATAATCTCTGATGAAATATCATTATTTATCGCAACCCAAGCCATTATAATTCCCCAATTAAATGTTAAGCCTAAAAAAAGTTGAGGCCAGTAAGTAATTCTTTTCATATAGGGATAGGAAAAAGCCAAAATCATAGAACTCATCCCTAAAATAATTGTAAATAAATTAAACTGAATAAGAATAATAAAAGCTAATAGGCAAAGAAATAAAGAATATATTAATGATCTTTTTACAGAAATTTTTCCAGAAGCTATTGGTCTATTTTTTGTTCTTTTGACTTTTTTGTCAAAATTTCTATCTACAATATCATTAATGATACAACCAGCGCTTCGCATCAAAACAGACCCTAAAAAGAAAAGTATTATATAATAAGAAAAAATATTTAAATCTTTACTATAATTATATGCGTAGGCTAAACCCCAAGAACATGGCCAAAACAAAAGCATAAACCCGATTGGTTTATTCAACCTTGTTAAATTAATAAATATTTTAAGTTGTTTCATGAAAATATGACTTGTAAATATCAAACACTATCTACATAATCAATTTGATTCGATATGGACATAGATTACACAGTTGCAGCTTTAATGTTTCCGGCTATTCCCTTAATGATGACCATGTATAGCAATAGATTCCATACTTTAAGTGCATTGATCAGAAATATACACGACCAATATACATTTGAGAAAAAGGTACCCCCTGAATGGGAAAATCAACTACATGTCCTAAACAAGAGAACAAATTTGTTAAAATATGTAATGGGTTTTGCTGCTTTCGGTTTTCTTTTTAATATGTCTACAGTGTTAATGCTATATTTAAATACTGTTCAAATTGCTAGAATCAATTTTGCTGCATGTTGTATTTGTATGATAATTTCAATTTTTTTATTTTTACAAGAAATAAGACTATCAAATCAAGCTTTAAAATTTCATTTAAGTGATATGGACTCAATGAAAAAAGATTTGTAGTTAGTTTTTTTCTAATTGTTTTTTTTTAAATAAAGAAATGCCTTTTTCAATTTTATGTTGATAAGACTCTTTAAATGTTTCTAGTTGCCACCCTTTCATTCTAGAAATTATTATTTCAAGATTTTTTGATTTCCATTCATTTGAAGTATTCTCATCTTTCCATGATTTCTTTTCTTCATCAGATCTTGCACAACCATAACAATATCCTGATACAGGATCTGTTTTACAAATACTAATACACGGGGATATAATTTTTTCTTTCATTAAGGGATTAAAATCGCAGGCCCCGTAAGTTTTCTATTTTCTAAATCTATATGCGCTTGTTTGGCCTCAGAAAGTTTGTATTTTCTTGCAATTCTTATTTTAATTTTTCCAAATTTTACTTTTTCAAATATTTCATCAGCACCAGCTTGAAGATCTTTTCTATTAGTAAAGTACTGAGCAATAGAAGGTCTCGTTAGGTATAAACCTTTTGGTTGAATTTCTTTTGGAACATTTATAGGCTCTAGTGGTCCTGAGGCATTACCGAAACTAATCATCATTCCTCTTATTTTAAGGCAAGCTAAAGATCCTTTAAAAGTTTTTTTTCCAACACCGTCAAAAACAGCAGGAACACCCTTATTATTAGTAATCTTCATTACCTCTTTTACAAAATCATTTTTAGTATAGTTTATAACGTGACTATACCCGTTTTCATTTGCTACTTTTATTTTTTCGTCAGAGCCAACTGTTCCAATAACTTTTGCCCCGATACTATTAGCCCATTGGGCAAATATCTGACCGACTCCACCAGCTGCAGCATGGAACAAAACTGTATCACCAGCTTTTAGTAAATACGTTTTAGTAAGAAGATAGTTAGTAGTTAGACCTTTTGTCATTAAAGTAGCTGCAATCTCGTGAGAAATACCCTCAGGTATCTTTACCGCTATTTTTGCTGGAATAATTCTTTCTTGAGAGTAGGCCCCAAGAGGAGTGGAAGCGTAAGCTATATTATCTCCTTTGTTAAAATCTTTTACGTTAGAGCCAATCTCATCTACTTTTCCAGCAGCCTCTAAACCAATACCGCTGGGTAGCTGAATAGGATAGAGACCTGATCTATGATAAGTATCAATATAATTTAATCCTATTGCACTATTAGTAACTTTTATTTCATCGGGCCCAGGAGATCCAATGTTTACATCTTGAAGTTCTAAAACTTCAGGCCCACCATTTTTTTTAATTATAATTGATTTAGACATTTTTTTGGAACGTACTTGAACTTTTAATATTTGGCAAATGTTCCGTTATTATAATCTTTAATTGCCTCAAGAATTTCTGCTTTTGTATTCATTACAAACGGGCCACCTCTGGCGATTGGTTCACCTATTGGCTTACCTGCTATAAATAGAAATTCAGATTTTTTAATTGCTTTAACATTAAGTTTGCTTCCACGTTCTAGCAGAATCAGATTTGAGTCAGTTATCCTATTGTGTTTTTTTTCTCCAATTTTCAATTCTCCTTTCAGTAAATAAATAAATGAATTATGGCCAATTGGTACGTTATACTTAAATTCTTTTCCCTCATTTAAAATTATATGTAAATATATTGGTTCGACATTGTGGTTTTTTTCAGGGCCTTTAGCCTTATCAAACTCACCTGCAATTACTTTTACTATTTTTTCACTGTCTTTATATTCTCCAAGATCTTTTCCTTTTATATAGAGATACTCAGGTTTGTTCATTTTCATTTTTGCTGGCATGTTTATCCAAAGTTGAAAACCTAACAATTTTCCCTCTTTCATTGCAGGCATTTCTGAGTGAATAATACCCCTACCTGTTTTCATCCACTGCACATCTCCTGAACCCATGACTCCTTTTGCACCAGTACTGTCCTGGTGCTCAAATTGACCATTTAACATATATGTCACCGTCTCAATTCCTCTGTGAGGATGTGGAGGAAATCCGGCAATATAGTCCTCTTTATTTTCAGAACCGAACTCATCAAGCATCAAAAATGGATCAATATAGTCAGCTTCGGGTGTACCAATACTTCTTTTCAATTTAACACCAGCACCATCTGATGCGTTTAAAGCCTTTACTATTTTTTTTACTTCAATAAGAGACATTCAAATTACTATAATGAAAGTTTAAACTATATCAAGT
>JAOOKL010000014.1 GCA_028408025.1 Candidatus Pelagibacter sp.
AAATTAGTAAATCAATTACTGTCTTTGATAAATCAAAAAATGTTATTGAAACTATTAAGAAAGAAAATTTGTGTGACAACATTTCTAAAGATATTCAAACTGCAGTTAAAGACTCAGATCTAATCATTCTTGCTATTCCTCTTAGTTCTTACAAAGAGGTTCTATTGTCTACAAAAGACATATTAAAAAAAGACACTATTGTTACCGATACTGGTTCGGTAAAAAAAGAAGTAAATAAAATATTTGAAAATTTAAATTTAACAAATATTTCCTGGATCCCCTCTCATCCGATTGCAGGAACCGAGGAAAGTGGTCCATCAGCTGGGTTTAAAGATTTATTTAAGAATAGATGGACAATTATTTGTGACAGCAAAAACTCAAACAAAGATAAAGTTGAAAAATTAAAAAAATTCTGGGAATTTTTAGGAAGCAAGGTAAAATTAATGAGTAACGACGAACATGATCATATACTTGCGCTAACAAGTCATTTGCCTCATGCAGTAGCGTATAATATTGTAAAAACAGCGATTAATAATGACCAAAAGTTCAGAGATGAAGTTATCAAATATAGTGCTGGGGGTTTAAGAGACTTTACTCGTATAGCATCTTCAGATCCGTTAATGTGGAGAGATATTTTTATTGATAATAGCGAAAATATTTTGAAGATTTTAGATGAATTTTCTAAAAATATTGATGATTTTAAAAAAGCTGTTGTTGAAAAAAATGGTGACAAACTTTTAAAAATATTTGCTTCTACTAAGAATGTAAGAAAAGAGATTATTAAAGCTGGACAAGACGTAGAGTCCCCTGACTTTGGAAGAAAAAAAAATTAATTTAAATTATCAATAGAAGAGTAAATTTTTGTTTCTAAATCATTTATAAAAACATTTTTATCTTTTCCAGGCTCTATCGGATCTAAGAAAGATATTTTAATGTCGTGATTATATTTAAAAAAACTATTTTTTGGCCAAACCTTGCCAGTATTTAATGCAACAGGAACACAAGGTAAATTTAATGCCTCGTAAATTCTACCAGCACCCTTTTTAAATGGTAGTCTTTCACCAAATTTCACTCTTGTCCCTTGAGGAAAAATTAATAAAGGTCTTTTACTAATTTCAATATTATTTTTGATTTTGTCAAAAAAATTCAAATTATCTTTTGTAGTAGTGTCTCGTACAATATCAATTGAACCAATTTTTTTTAAATACCAACCAAATAAAGGAATTTTCAAAAGCTCTTTTTTAAGAATAAATATGGGGTATTGCAACGGGGCTTGAAGAATAAATGTTTCAAGTAAAGATTGATGTGCACTTGCAACAAAAAAACTCTCATTTTTTTTTAAATTTTCTATTCCAGAAAAAGTAACTTTAACACCTAAAATAAATCTTAATAAAAATATAATTATATGAGCTAGTATCTTTCCGCATATAAGAGTAGCTTTACTTGGTAAAACTAATGTAGGTATAGCTAAAATAAAAACTAATATTAAGGTTAAATAAAATAATATAGTAAATAAGATTGATCTTATAAATTGCATTATTGGTTGAGCAAACTTTTTATATCCTGTTTTTTTCTTATTACTTTTGTTTTAGATTTATTGATAATTATCTCAGCAATTAAAGGTTTTGTATTATAGTTTGAAGACAAAGATGCTCCGTAAGCCCCAACATCTGATATAGCGACATAATCAGATTGGTTAAGCCTTTGATAATTATTATATTTAATGAATCTACAAGTTGTTTCACATATTGGTCCAACAAATTCCAAAGGACCTTTATTTTTTTTACCATTCTTAATTACTGGAATAATATTATGAACGGCATCATAAAGTGCGGTTCTCATAAAGTCATTCATACCAGCATTTAGAATCGCAAATGTTTTATTGGAACCTTTTTTAAGATATTGAACTTTAGTTACTAAAATAGCTGTATTACCTAAAATTGCTCGCCCAGGTTCAAAAATAATACTGCAATTATATTTTTTTTTAAATTTTTCCACCAAATTTGAGTAGTTTTTAAGACTCATTTTTCTATCACTTTTTTTATAAGTAATACCAAAACCGCCACCAAGATCTACATACTTGAAGTAAACTTTTGTTTTTTTTATAACTTCCTCTAAAACTTTTAAAGTTTTTTTAAAAGGATTTTCACTTAATATTTGACTCCCAATATGCACACTTATTGCTTCGAGTTTCAAATTTTTTAATTTTCTAACATTAAGACAAAACGAAATTAAATTTGTTTTTGAGAGACCAAATTTATCTTCTGCCTTACCTGTGGAGATCTTTTTATGTGTTGGAGCGTTTATATCAGGGTTAATTCTGATACCAATGGCAATCTTTTTTTTTAAGTTACCTGCAATCTTATTAATCAATATAGCTTCGTTCTCTGACTCCACATTTATTAATAGAATTTTTTTTCTTATTGCTAATTTAATTTCATCTTCAGTTTTACCAACTCCAGAAAAAACAATTTTATTTGGTTTTATACCAGATTTAATAGCCTTAAGTAACTCACCTCCTGAGACTACATCTGCACCTGATCCCATTTTTTTTAAAACTTTTAAAATTTGAATATTTGAATTTGCTTTTACCGAAAAACAAATTAACGGTTTAGATTTTCTGAAATTTTTTAAAAATGAATTGTAATTTTCAATAATACTACCCTCAGAATAAAGATAAAATGGCGTACTCAATTTTGAAGCTAAACTTCTAACAGAGACATTTTCCACAAACAGGTTATTATTTTTATATCTTATATAAGACATATATTAAATTATTTTTGCAAAACTTTTATTTGATCCTTGGTACTGAGGCTCTGATTTTTTTCCACAAGAACCTAACATAATCATTAACATAACAAGAGTAATTACAAATTTCATTTAAGTTCCTTTTTGTATTTTCTTATCATTTTTCTTATATTTCTTTCAGATGTTCCTCCGTAAGAATTCTTGGAATTCATAGAGTTTTTTACATTAAAAATTTTTAAAACACTATTATCTAAGTGCTTATAAAACTTTTGAATTTCATTTAAAGTTAACTCATCTAGATTTTTTCTATTTTTTTCAGCATAATTAACAATTTTTGATGATATTTTATAAGCATCTCTAAAAGATATCTTTTTATCTTTCACTAGGTAGTCTGCAAAATCTGTTGCTGTTGTAAATCCAGTTTTTGCCATTTTTAACATTCTAGTTTTCGCGGAAAACCAGCTATCTACGAATTTGGTTGGCCTTTCACCCCTTACCACAAGTCATCCAAAGACTTTTCAACGTCAACTGGTTCGGTCCTCCGGCAAGTGTTACCCTGCTTTCAACCTGCTCATGGTAAGCTCATTCGTTTTCGGGTCTAATTCATACAACTTACGCCCATTTAAGACTCGCTTTCGCTACGCCTACACCTTACGGCTTAAGCTTGCTGGATAAATTAAGTCACTGACCCATTATACAAAAGGTACGCCGTCACTCTAAAAAGAGCTTCGACTGTTTGTAGGCATACGGTTTCAGGTTCTATTTCACTCCCCTAATAGGGGTTCTTTTCACCTTTCCCTCACGGTACTAGTTCACTATCGGTCACTGAAGAGTATTTAGGCTTAGAGGGTGGTCCCCCTATATTCAGACAAGATTACACGTGTCCCGTCTTACTCAAGAACAAAACTAAACATTACTCATACGGGACTATCACCCTCTATGGTTAGTTTTTCCAAACTATTTTGATTATCTCAATTTTGTTACTGGCCTATTCCGCGTTCGCTCGCCACTACTAACGGAATCTCAATTGATTTCTTTTCCTCCGGTTACTTAGATGTTTCAGTTCTCCGGGTTCGCTCTTTAAACCTATGTATTCAGTTTAAAGTACCACAAAAAGTGGTGGGTTATCCCATTCGGAAATTTTCGGATCAAAGCCCGCATACAGCTCCCCGAAACTTATCGCAGTATACCACGTCCTTCATCGCCTTTCAGTGCCTAGGCATCCGCCATACGCCCTTAAACGCTTGATTTATGCACAGAAAATAATTTTCTGTCTAAATTAAATTTTTATTAAATGTTCATCTATTCGAACATTATAGATTGTTCATCTATTCGAACAATCGGATATAGATATTGTTTGATTGTCCTTACTGATGAACAATCAAAATTGATATTAAATATTTACAATTTAAAAAAGCTAAAAGTGTCAATGGTGGAGGATAGCGGGATCGAACCGCTGACCTCCTGAATGCAAATCAGGCGCTCTCCCAGCTGAGCTAATCCCCCGTGAAAAATGGTGGGCCGAGGACGACTCGAACGTCCGACCTCACCCTTATCAGGGGTGCGCTCTAACCACCTGAGCTACCGGCCCCTAAGCATTTATGAGACACTTTAATAATAAGAAGAGAAATGAGGACGGCCACATTAACTTAATTTTTTAAGACCAAAAGAAATTTTTGGTCTTCCTTAGAAAGGAGGTAATCCAGCCGCAGGTTCCCCTACGGCTACCTTGTTACGACTTCACCCCAGTTGCTGATCGTACCGTGGTCAAAGGTATTAGCTTTGCCTTAAGGTGTAACCAACTTCCATGGTGTGACGGGCGGTGTGTACAAGACCCGGGAACGTATTCACCGCGGCGCGCTGATCCGCGATTACTAGCAATTCCAGCTTCATGCACTCGAGTTACAGAGTACAATCCGAACTGAGACACATTTTTGGGATTGGCTAAGAGTCGCCTCTTTGCTTCCCATTGTAAGTGCCATTGTAGCACGTGTGTAGCCCAACACATAAGGGCCATGAGGACTTGACGTCATCCCCACCTTCCTCCAGCTTATCACTGGCAGTTCTTTTAAAGTGCCCAACTAAATGGTGGCAACTAAAAGTAGGGGTTGCGCTCGTTGCGGGACTTAACCCAACATCTCACGACACGAGCTGACGACAGCCATGCAGCACCTGTGTTTCGTCCAGCCAAACTGAAAAGCCTAATCTCTTAGGCTCGCGACGAACATGTCAAGTGTTGGTAAGGTTCTGCGCGTATCTTCGAATTAAACCACATGCTCCACTGCTTGTGCGGGTCCCCGTCAATTCATTTGAGTTTTAACCTTGCGGTCGTACTCCCCAGGCGGTGTGCTTAATGCTTTCGCTGCGACACTGAAAAATATATTTCCAACGTCTAGCACACATCGTTTACGGCATGGACTACGAGGGTATCTAATCCTCTTCGCTACCCATGCTTTCGCTCCTCAGTGTCAGTAGTGACCCAGTAAGTTGCCTTCGCATTTGGTGTTCTTTCTAATATCTACGAATTTCACCTCTACACTAGAAATTCCACTTACCTCTATCACACTCTAGCTAAAAAGTTTTGATGGCAGTTCCAAGGTTAAGCCTTGGGATTTCACCATCAACTTTTTTAACCACCTACGAGCTCTTTAAGCCCAGTAATTCCGAACTACGCTAGGTCCCTTCGTATTACCGCGGCTGCTGGCACGAAGTTAGCCGGACCTTCTTATTCGGGTACAGTCATTTTCTTCCCCGACGAAAGAGTTTTACAACCCAAGGGCCTTCTTCACTCACGCGGCATCGCTGCATCAGGGTTTCCCCCATTGTGCAAGATTCCCCACTGCTGCCTCCCGTAGGAGTCTGGGCCGTGTCTCAGTCCCAATGTGGCTGGTCTTCCTCTAAGAACAGCTATTGATCATTGCCTTGGTAAGCTTTTACCTTACCAACTAGCTAATCAAGTGCGGGCTCATCTTTCGGCATTAAAACTTTCCCTGTAAAGGCTTATTCGGTATTAGCACAAGTTTCCCCGTGTTATTCCAAACCAAAAGGCAGATTCCCACATTATACTCACCCGTTTGCCACTCAGTATTGCTACTGCGTTCGACTTGCATGTGTTAGGCGTGCCGCCAGCGTACGTTCTGAGCCATGATCAAACTCTCAAGTTTAATAACGGCGCACACTAGCTTTAATAACTTTATGGTAAATAAAGTTATTTTCGTTAAAGCGTGTACGACAATTTCTTTATTAACCTAGCCGTCCACACTTCTCTTCTTAAAATATACAATTTAAAAAAGCTAAGATTTTAGTTTAAAATCTACACACCTCTGGCGCTGTTAAAAAATATACGCATAGAGGTGAGCGCTGGTTTTATTACAAATTGGTCATAAGTCAAGGCGTATATTGTACATAAAAGTAAGTAAATATAGGCATTTTTTTACCTTCTGCATTGCAAACTTACTATAATTTTTATAGAAAACAACTATGGCGCTAAATCAATTTTTTTCTAAGATTTTCAAATTTTTCAAAAATTTTACGGTATTTGAAATTAATAATAAGACCGTCGGCTTAAAATATTTTTTTTATTTATTATCGTTAGCTGTAATTTTGATTATTTTTATCTATTCATCAAATTTAGTCGATCAAAAAAATCAAGCAGAAAGTAAAAATTTTGACTCAGTTGTAAAAACTAAGGAATTTGCAAATTTAAGTGAATTTTTTGTGTCAAAAATTAATAGTCCCTACAAAGAAATTAAATATTTGATTAAGAATAACGACTCGGTTGAAAAGATACTTAAAAACCTTGATATTCGTTCAAGTGATATAAAGATAATATCTACTAAATTAAAACAAGAAAAACTAACAAATATATATGCAGGCAGAAAACTTTCGGTCGTAATTAAAAAACTTGACGATAATTCAAATGCTCTAATAAATCTTTTATACCCAATTAATAATACTATCAGTGTTGAAATTAGAAAAAGCCGAAATGACTTTATCGTTAAAAAGAATATTTTAAAGCTTTATAAAAAAGAAGTTGTAATTAAAAGTAAAATAAAAAATAATTTGTATTCATCAGCTATAAACTCAGGTATAGAGCCGAATATTATTATTGAATTCGCAAGAATATTTGGTTTTGAAGTAGATTTTCAGAGGGACATTCGAAAGGGAGATTGGTTTGAAATTTTGTATGAAAGATTTGAAGACGATAATAACAAAGTACAAGATACAGGAAAAATAATCTATGCTTCGATGTTTGTAAATGGTGATGAAATAAATTTATATAATTTCAAAGATAATGATGACGATATTGGCTATTATGATATCAAAGGTAAAAGTATTGTTAAGTCTCTTATGAAAACTCCTATTAACGGAGCCAGACTTTCTTCTTCTTACGGAATGAGAAAGCATCCTATTTTGGGTTATAATAAAATGCATAGAGGCACAGACTTTGCAGCACCTAGTGGTACTCCGATAATGGCTTCTGGCTCTGGTACAGTTACAAGAGCTAGATGGTGTGGAGGTGGAGGTAATTGTGTAAAAATAAAACATAACTCAACATATGAAACTATATACGCACACATGAAAGGTTTTGCTCGAGGCATTAAAGAAGGTAGGAAAGTTAAACAGGGACAAATAATCGGTTATGTTGGTTCAACTGGAATGTCTACTGGCCCTCACCTGCATTACGAGGTTGTTGTTAATGGAAAAAAAGTGAACTCACAAAAACTTAAATTACCATCAGGAAAAATATTAAAAGGAAAATCTAGAGAAAATTTTGAATTAAAAAGAATTAAAATTGATTTAAAATTAGCTGAACTTAGATAATACGATTGATCGGCGGTTAAAAATTAACTGGATGTTTGTGAAGAATCTTTATTCAACAAATTAGTTGAACTATTGTCCTTTTCATTTTTAATTTTGTCTTTATTTTTCTCATTTAATTCTGCAAGGCGTCTAGAGTAATGATCTGCATGTTGTAAATAATTTTCCACCATGACAGGGTCCCCGTTGCTTTGAGCGTCTTTTGCTAGTTGCTGAAATTTTTGTACCGTTTTCTCCACATTGTGCGGGTTGGTCATTGATCCATTTCTATTAAAATTTAGATTACCATTACTAAAATTTCCACTATTATTAATATGAGAACCGTTTCTTCTTCTAAAATTATTTTTTTGTTGTCTAGGCCTAAAAGTTCTTCTTCTATTGTTGTTCATAATTTTTTGATTATTTGTTATGATTTTATCTCTCTAACGTTGATAATATACATCTAATATTTTCACCAAAGTCTTTAATTAAATATCTTATTCTAAAGTTATTTTTACCTAATATTTTTGAAACTTTTATAAATTGCTCATTTCCTATTTCTAAGGCGAGCATACCTTTAATTTTTAAGATACTTTTGGATTTGTAGATAACTTTTTTAATTACGTCAAGCCCATCATTTCCACCATCTAAGGCTAATTTAGGTTCAAATTTTTTTATGTCATCTTGAAGATTTTTAATGTCTTTTGTCTTTATATAGGGTGGATTTGATACAATTAGATCAAATTTGCGCCAGTAAATATCTTCTAAAGACTTCACCTGAAATTTAATACTATTAGATAGTTTTATTTTTTTGAGATTTTGATTAGCTGTCTCTATTGCGTGACTAGATATATCTATACCTAATCCTCTAGCATTTTTTAACTCATTCAAAATACTTAATAATATACAGCCAGTCCCAGTGCCTACATCTAAAATGTAAATGTTTTTTTTACTAAAGATATTGATGATTTTTTCTACCATTAACTCTGTTTCAGGTCTAGGTATTAAAACATTTCTATTAACAATAAAATTTTTACTCCAAAACTCTTTTTTTTTTAAAATATAAGCAACTGGTTCTTTAAAAGATCTTCTAGATATATTTTTTTGAAACTTTTTAGCATTATTTATACTGACTATTTCCCGCAGATTAATTAACAATTCTTCTCTTTTCTTGTTCAACACATCCGAAAGTAAAATTTCAGAGTCAATCCTGTGAGAAATGATATTGTTAGCCTTTAATTTGATTGAACCAAGATTGATTAGTTGTAAAATATTCATCAATTTAAATTTTTTAGTTTTATATCTTGTTCTTTTAATCTTAACTCATGATTCATCTCCTCATGAATTTCACCTGTTAGGAATTCATCTAACTTGTGTAAGGTTAAATTAATTCGATGATCAGTGACCCTACCCTGGGGAAAATTATATGTTCTTATCCTTTCGGATCTATCTCCAGTTCCGATTTGATTTCTTCTATTTGTTGATCTTTCTTGATCTTTTTTTCTTTTTTCTTCTTCATATACTCTAGAACGTAATATTTTAAGTGCTTTAGCTTTATTTTTATGTTGAGACTTTTCATCCTGCTGACTTACAACGACCCCGGACGGTAAATGAGTGATTCTAACTGCACTATCAGTAGTATTTACAGACTGGCCTCCCGGACCACCAGCTCTAAATACATCTATTCTTAAATCTGAGTCTTTTATTTGGACGTCTACTTCTTCTGCCTCAGGTAAAACGGCTACTGTAGCTGCTGAAGTGTGAACTCGACCTTGAGTTTCAGTTTTGGGGATTCTTTGGACTCTATGAACGCCTGACTCATATTTTAAATAAGAATATATATTTTCACCACTCACAGAAAATATTACTTCTTTAAAACCGCCAGCTTCACTTTTAGAAATACTAATTATTTCAAGCTTCCATTTTTGTTTTGAACAAACCTTTTCATACATCTTAAATAAATCTGAACAAAATAGAGAAGCTTCTAAACCTCCAGTTCCAGCTCTAATCTCTACAATAGCATCCTTATCGTCATCTTCATCTTTGGGTAGTAAAAAAATTTTTAATTTATTCTCATAATCTTCTTTTTTAATTTTTAAGGTGCTAAGGTCTTTTTGAGCCAATTCAATTATTTCTGTATCACTGCTTTTATCTTTTAAAATTTGCTCTAAATCTTTTTTTTCTTTTTCAAATTTTATATACTCTCTGGCGATAGAAATAATATTTCCTAAATTTGAATAATCTTTTGATTTTTTCGCAAAAAGCTTAGGATCAATATTGCCTGAAGAAAGTTCTTTTTCTAATTCGTCATGTTTAGCAATTATGTCTTGCACTTTTTCAACAGGTATCATTTTTTAAATATTTTTTTCTCTAACTTTTTCTTCTACAAGTTGAACAACTTTGTTTATGATCTCTGCACTAGCTACTTTAGTATGAGGGATGCCTGATAGATAAAGAAGATTATTATCTTGTCCTCCTCCAGTTAAACCAATTTCAGTTTGTGAAGCCTCGCCAGGGCCATTAACTACACATCCTATTATAGAGAGTGTTATTGGCTTTTTAACATGAGATAGTCTTTTTTCTAGTTCTTTGACAGTTTCAATTACCGGAAAAGCTTGCCGAGCACATGATGGACAAGAAATTATATTTACCCCTCTTGATCTAATACCTAATGATTTTAATATTTCATATCCTGCTTTAACTTCGTCTACAGGGTCTGATGAAAGAGAGACTCTAATTGTGTCTCCTATTCCTTCCATTAAAAGTTGACCAATACCTATTGATGATTTTATGCTTCCAGTCAAAAGTCCACCTGCCTCTGTTATTCCGAGGTGTAAAGGGTAATCACAAATTTCAGATAGCTTTCTATAAGATTTAACTGTCAAAAAAATATCAGAGGATTTGACGCTAATTTTAAAATTAAAGAAATTGTTATCCTCCAGTAATTTTACATTATACATTGCACTTTCGACTAATGCTTCCGGACAAGGTTCTTTATATTTTTCAAGCAAAGTTTTATCAAGTGATCCAGCATTAACACCAATTCTTATAGTACAATTATTGTCTTTAGCAGCTTTTACAACTTCTAAAATTCTATCTTTAGAACCAATATTACCTGGATTTATCCTTAAACAGCTTGCACCCATTTCAGCTGCCTCTATAGCTCTTTTATAATGAAAATGAATATCTGCAACAATTGGAACTTTTACATTTTTAACAATATCTTTAAGAGCTTTAGTACTATCTTCATCTGGACATGAAACTCTTACAATATCTGCGCCTGCTTCTTCCAAAGAATTAATTTGATCAATTGTATCTTTAATATTTGTTGTAAGAGTATTAGTCATTGATTGGACGCTTATATTAGAGTTGCCTCCAACTATGACTTTACCTAGTTTTATGGATTTTGTTTTTCTTCTATTAATTATTCTATGCGGTCTAATTTCCATATTAATCTAGTTCAAAAATTGTATGCAATTTTTTAATCGCATTAGTAGTATCATGTTCATTAATAATAACTGATAATTTTATCTCAGAGGTAGAAATTGCTAAAATATTAATTTTTTCCTCTGCTAAACCTTTAAACATTTTATATGTTACCCCAGGTGTAGAAACCATGCCAGCCCCCACTATTGAAACTTTTGAAACTTTATCATTATGGCTAATGTCCTTGTATGTAATATTTGTATTGTTTTTAATTATTTTAATGGTTTTTAAAAGGTCCTCTCTTTTTATTGTAAAAGTTATATCTGTAGTTTTTTGATCTGATGATATATTTTGAATTACCATATCAACGTTAATTTGATTACTACTTAAGGGTTCAAAAATACTAGCAGCGACACCTGGTTTATCCTGAACATCTCTTAAAGTAATTTTAGCATCATCTTTTGAATAAGCCACTCCGGTAACACTTTTAGAATAATCAATATTTTCTTGACTAAATATTTTTGTACCCGGCCTGTCAGTAAATGTCGATTTTACTTCTAAAGGTATATTATACATCATAGCAGTTTGTACGGCTGAAGATTGCATAACTTTTGCTCCAAGTGAGGACATTTCTAACATTTCATCAAATGAAATTTTATCAATTTTTTTGGCTACTGGTATCTTATTTGGATCAGAAGAATATACACCATCAACATCAGTATATATTTCACAAGAGTCTGTCTCAAATATTTTTGCAACTGCGACTGCTGTTGCATCTGATCCACCTCTGCCTGTCGTAGTCACATCTCCAAGTTTTGAAATACCTTGAAATCCAGGAATGATAACCACACCTTTATTAGATAAATATTCATTTATCTTTGTGACGCTTAAATTAATAATTCTTGCATTTGAATGTTCGCCTTCTGTCAGGATAGGTATTTGCCAATTCAACCATGATTTCGATTTTATTCCTAATTCAATTAGTGCGCCGGCTAATAATGCACAAGTAACTTGCTCTCCAGAAGATAATAAAACATCAAGTTCTCTTTTATCAAAATCACTAGAAATATTTTTAGAATGTTCTATTAGCTCATTTGTCTTTCCGGACATAGCTGAAACAATTATGATAAGTTGATTACCAGCTAATTGTTCTTTTTTAACAATATTTGCCACATGTAGGATTCTTTCAATAGTTCCTACAGAAGTTCCACCAAATTTTAATACTTTTTTTGCCATTGTTAGAATTTAATATAATATAACTGAATTAATTTAATATAATATAACTGAATTAATTTATTATAATTAATACTTAAAAAGACATGACTACAATAAATAAAGAGGAAATTCAAAAGTTTTCAAATTTAGCCAATGAATGGTGGGATGTTAATGGCAAATTTAAACCTTTGCACATGTTTAATCCAATAAGAATTGAATACATTCTTGATGAAATTTCAAAGCATTTTCAAATAAATAGAAAAAGAAAAAATCTACTTCAAGATTTAGAGATATTAGATATTGGGTGTGGAGGAGGTTTGATAAGTGAACCCATGGCTTATCTAGGAGGTAATGTAACTGGTATTGATGCGGCAGAGAAAAATATTAAAGTTGCCTCTATTCATAGTAAAAAAAATAAACTAAAGATAAATTATTTACATAAGTCACCAGAGCAATTAAAAATTGAAAAGAAATTTGATATAATTTTAAATCTTGAAATAGTAGAGCATGTAAATGATCTGGATTTGTATCTAAAATCTTGTTCCAATCTGCTAAAAAAAAACGGCCTGATGTTTACAGCTACCATTAATAGAACTTTAATTTCTTACATTAAAGCAATCATAGGGGCAGAGTATATTTTAAGATGGTTGCCTATTGGGACCCACGACTGGAATAAATTTGTAAAACCAGAAGAATTGGAAAAAAAATTATTTGATAAAAAATTTATAACTAAGGATCTAAAAGGACTTGAATTCAACCCAATCTTAAGAAAATGGAAAAGATCTGATAATCTATCTGTTAATTATATAATTTGTAGTATCAAAAATTAATTATCTTTGTTAACCCAGGGTATGCTAAGTAGATCTATTCCCTCTTCCGCTAGCTCTTCTCTTTCTTCAGGTGTGGTTGTGCCATAGATGCTCTTTTTAGATTTTCTATCATAAAAAACTTCTCTTACTTTTTTACTGAATTTATCTCCAACAAATTCAAAATTTTTTTCAACGTGTTCTCTTAATTTAAGCAAGTTATTTCTTTGCTTAAGAGATTTATTGTCAAAAAGTGCTTCGTCTTCCTCTTTGAGTTTTGAACCAGAAATCATTGGAGCCATAATTGATTTTTCAATTTTTTTTGAGGAACAAAAAATACACTCAAGTAATTTTTTTTTTTTCAATTTATCAAATTCATTTGAATTTGAAAACCAGCTCTCAAATTCGTGATCATTTTCACATTTAAGATTATATTTAATCATATTTATTTAATCCTTAGTTTCTATAATCAGCATTAATATCTATATAGTCGTGTGTAAAATCACATGTGTAACATTCAAAAGCATCGTTTCCCAGTTTTAAATTTACCTCGATCATGACAGAGTCCCACTTCATGTAATCTTTTAATTTTTCCTCATTATAAGACTCTGCTATTTTCCCATTCTCTGCAACAACAAAATCTCCTAATTTAATTTTTAGTTTTTTAAAATCAATTTCCTCTCCAGATTTTCCAACTCCCATGATGATTCTTCCCCAGTTTGGGTCTTCTCCAGCAACAGCGGTTTTTACTAACGGGGAATTAGCAATTGAAAAAGCAATATTTTTTGCACTACTCAAAGACTTAGCATTAATTACTCTAACAGTTAAAAATTTTTTTGCTCCTTCTCCATCAATAACGATTTGTTGAGCAAGGTTTAGGCAAAGTCTTTTTAAACTTACTTCAAATTTTTGTATTACTTTATCTGTTAAAGACAGATTGTGTCCAATTTTAATTGATTTAGTTGAAAATATTGAAACCATATCATTTGTAGATTGATCACTATCGACTGTTATAGCGTTAAATGAATTTGCAACCGCTCTTTTTAAAAGCGACTTAAGTAAATTTGAATTGATATCCGCATTTGTAAAAATAAAAGATAACATTGTAGCAAGATTTGGAGCAATCATTCCTGATCCCTTTGCGACTCCACAAATTTTAATTAATTCATCACCAACTATAATTTCTTCGTAAGCCACTTTTGGCCTTGTGTCTGTTGTCATCATTCCAGAAGCAATCTTTAGCCAGTATAATTTGTTGTGTTGACTTTTTAATTTTGAAACAAGATCTGGCAGAGCGTCTTTGATCTGATCAACAGGGAACTGCTCTCCAATTACTCCCGTAGAGGCAAATATTAGATCTTTAATTTTAATTGTTTCAGAAGTGCCTTTGTCTGATTTTGACTCTCTAAGGGTTAAAATTCTCGATAGATTTTTAGCTAAAATATCTAAACTTTCTTTTCCTTGTTTGCCAGTAAAAGTATTTGCGTTTTTTGTATTAATTAATAGTCCTTTTATTAATTTTTTATGAGAATTATTATTCCATGCTATTGATTCTGAGATTATACTATTAGTGGTAGTTACTGAGGCGTAATTAGCTCCATCTTTAAAATAAAACAGAACTAAATCATCTCTGCCATTATTATATAGATCAGCTGAAGTGGCAGACATTTCAAGTCCTTCTATTTGTTTTAAATTTTGAAACTCCCCAATTTTCGACAATTTATTTTTAGAGCTTAGGAAGTTTTTTATGTTTATCGTCATAATTACTGTTTAATTTAGATTATAAATACATATATAGAAGTATAATGAATGTATTTACAAGAACTTTTAGTAAAATATTTAAAAGCTCTAATCAAGTAGAATTAGATAAAACAAAGAATTTAATATTAGCCATTAACGATAGAGAGGGTTCAATAAGCTCTCTATCAGACGGAGAATTAAGAGAAAAAACATTAAACCTAAAACGATCATTAAAAGAAGGCAACTCTATTGATAATATTATTCCCGATAGTTTTGCATTAGTAAGAGAAGCGGCAAAAAGAACATTAGGAGAAAGACATTATGATGTTCAATTAGCTGGGGGAATAATTTTACATCAAGGAAAAATTGCTGAAATGAAAACTGGTGAGGGTAAAACATTGGTTTCTACTTTACCAGCTTATTTAAATTCTTTAACTGGTAGAGGAGTTCATATTGTAACAGTCAATGACTATTTAGCTAGAAGGGACTCTGAGTGGATGGGTAAAGTTTTTAATTACCTAGGTGTTTCAACAGGATGTATTACAAATGATTTGGAGGATATTAAAAGAAAGGAAAATTATAATAAAGATATAACTTACGCAACTAATAACGAACTTGGGTTTGATTATCTAAGAGACAATATGAAATACGAGCTTAGCGATATGGTTCAAAGAG
>JAOOKL010000015.1 GCA_028408025.1 Candidatus Pelagibacter sp.
TTATAATTTTTTTATCTTTAAATTTTACTGATATTCGAATGTTTAATTCTTTAAATTTAAGTATGACTTTAATCTCAGCTGGAGGATTTTTACCAACTAATTCATTAAACAATATTATTGATACAAATCCAAAAAAAATAGTCTTTATCTTGTCTTTACTGCTTTCAATGTTAAACTTTTTTTTAATTCTAAATATTTTTGAAAAAAAAATACTAGAAAGACAACATAAAGAGGATTTTTATCTAATTATCTTATCTTTTGTTTTTACATTATTTATTTATTTCAACAACTATAATGGATTGGATATAATAATAAGTGTTTTAAGCAGTTTAAGTAATTCAGGATTATCGTTATTAAATTCCGAAAATAATTTAAGCTTATACTTCTTGATGATTACTGCTCTAGGTGGGTCTTTAATTTCAAATTCTTCTGGAATCAAGTTTATGAGAATTTACATTTTACTTAAAACTTCTTCGATAGAAATAATCAAATTAATTAGTCCAAATACTATTATTAACAAGAATATATTTAACACTGAGAGAAAAATTACAGATGAAATAATCACAATCACTTTTTTAATTTTTATTTCTTTTTTTATAAGTTTATTCATTTTATCTGGAATATTAACTGTTGATGATATTAATTTTGAGAAATCATTTAAACTATCAATTCTTACTATCACTAATACTACCACTTCAGCTATGTATGGAATTAATGAATTTAATTTTGCGGATTTACTAACATCTTCAAAATTAAGTATAATTCTTTTTATGATAATTGGAAAAATTGAGCTAATATCAATTTTTTTAATTATCAAGAAAATGTTTTTTAAAGATTAATATGTCAAAAATTGTAATTATCGGCGCTGGCGCAATGGGCTCTGCATTTTCATTTCCATGTATAGACAACAATCATGATACTAGCATTATAGGAACTCACTTAGAGAATGAATTTGTTGATAAATTAAAGAGTAATAAAAATTTACACCCTGCACTTAATATTCATATTCCAGATAGTATAAAAATATTTAAATTTGAAAATTTTATTGAATTATTCAAATCTAATGTTGATTTAATTGTTTTAGGTATCAGTTCAAAAGGAATTGAGTGGGTTTCAGAGCAATTAAATCTAATTGCTAAAAAAAAAGAACTACCCAATATTCTAATGTTAACTAAAGGTTTAAGTATTCATGAAAATAATTATGAACTATTAGTTGATAAACTTAAAAGATTATTAAAATCAAAAGGAATTGTTAACGTAAACATTTCAGCAGTAGGAGGCCCTTGTTTAGCTTCGGGGTTAGCTAATAGAATTCATAGCAGTGTAGTAATTGCGAATGAGGATATTAAGACTGCTTTTAAGATATCCAATATGCTCAATACTGACTATTATCATACATCCTCATCGGATGACCTTAACGGGGTTGAAGTATCTGCAGCAATTAAAAATATTTTTTCAATGGCTGTTGGAGCGGCAAAAGGATTGTGTAGTAACAACGTATCTGATGAAATAAGAGAAAAAAATTATTTAAATACAGCTTCAGCACTAATCAAGCAATCAATTTATGAAATGGAAATATTTGTAAAGCACCTTAATGGTAAAAAAGAAACTGTAAGAGGTCTAGCGGGTTTGGGAGATCTTTATGTAAGCTCTGGGGGAGGCAGAAACGCAAAAATGGGTTCATACATAGGAGAGGGATTAACTTTTTCCGAAGCAAAAAAAACAAAAAATGCAAAAAGTCACTGTAGAAGGAGCTGATTTGGCTGTTGAAATTGCAAAAAAAATAAACGAGGATTTTGACGAAAAAAAATTACCATTAATGCTTGCTATGATTAACGCAATTACGAATGATAAAAAATTAAAGCTTAATTGGGATTTATTTAGATGAAAAAATTTTTAATAGTATTCTTTATATTTATCATTCATTCTCAAGCTTCATTCGCTACTGACTGGAGAACTCAAAAAGGCGAAATAATAAATGAAGAATTTAAAGTGAATAAAAATATGGTATTGCCCCTAGATCCAGGTGAATGGTTAGCCATTGATAGATATACAGATATGATAACGCATGGTATCGCTGTTGAAGGTATAACCTTTGTACAACTTAAAGATAATGTCCCAGTTAAGATTTTTGAAATAGCTCGCGCAACGGGGCTAAGTAAATGGCAATCCTATTTAACATCAATTATTGAGGGAGCAGTATTTAATACTAAAGAGGATGGTTGTAGAGAAAGACAACATTATAATTATCTTAATTTTTACAAAAAAGGTAATGCTCATAATTGTATGGTGGTGACCATGCTAGATGTTCAAAGAGCTTTAAATCCTTCAGATTATGATCCGAATAGAATTTTTACTTTAGGAATAAGAAATTGGGTAAAAAAAAAATAACATCAAGTTGCCAAAGATGTATCTTAGTTATGATACAAGTTTTGTTTCGATGATGATCCGTGATGAATGGTATGTTGGGTTATATGCAGTAACACCAGAAGAATTTGCGAATTATAAACCTAAATTTACATCAAGAGATACAACAGAATTTCATCCTAGTTTGATAGATAACTACCCAGAGGCTAAAAAAACTATGCAAAATTGGATAAAAAGATCAGCAGAGTTTCAATATAATTGGGAAGTTTTTTTAAAAGCAAAAAAATCACAAAAATTAGATTTAAGCAATTATATTGAGGGTACAAAAAAAATTAACAACACAAATTTGAAAGCAACCAATAGCATTGCTGACCAACTTAAAACTTTGCATGATCTTTATAAGTCCGGCGCACTAAGTGGATATGAATATGAACTAGCAAAGAAAAAAATTTTAAATAAGTAATATGAAAAAATTCATAATTTCTATTGATGCAGGAACTACTTCTAATAGATCAATTTTATTCGATTTAAAAGGCAAACCTGTTTTCTCATCTCAAAAAGAATTCAATCAATATTTTCCTAAGAGTGGATGGGTAGAGCATGACCCACATGAAATTTGGAAGACAACTATTAAAACATTAAAAGATGTAATTGCTAAAGCTAAAAAATTAAGAGGAAAGATTTTAAGCATTGGAATAACTAATCAAAGAGAAACAACAGTTCTATGGGACAACAAAACAGGAAAACCCGTTTATAGAGCAATAGTTTGGCAAGATAGAAGACAAGAAGAGTTTTGTAAGAAATTAAGGAAACAAAACAAAGATACAATGATTTTTAATAAGACTGGTTTATTAATTGACTCATATTTTTCTGGAACAAAAATTAAATGGATATTAGACAATGTCCCTAAAGCAAGAAAATTAATGAACAAAAAACAATTGTTGTTTGGAACAGTTGATAGTTTTTTAATTTGGAAACTCACTAAGGGTAAAGTCCATGCCACTGATGCTACCAATGCTAGCCGGACAATGATTTATAATATTTCATCAAATAAGTGGGATGATACAATTTTAAAATTGCTTAAGATAAAAAAAACATATTCTTCCAGAAGTCAAAGATTGCGCTGATGATTATGGTCAAACACATTCTTCAATTACAGGTGTATCGATACCAATAAATGGTGTAGTTGGCGATCAACAATCAGCAACTATAGGACAATGTTGTTTTGAACCAGGCTCTTTAAAAAGCACATATGGAACTGGAGCATTCGTTCTACTAAATACGGGAAACAAAAAAATATATTCTAAAAATAGATTGTTGACTACAATTGCATACAGAATTAATGGCAAAACAACTTACGCGATGGAGGGTTCAATTTTTATAGCAGGCGCAGGTGTGCAATGGTTAAGAGATAGAATGAAATTTTTTAAAAAAGCACCTGAAACAGAAAAAATAATAAAAAAATTAAAAGATAATAACGGCATCTATTTAGTGCCTGCTTTTACTGGTCTTGGTGCTCCACATTGGAATGCAAATTCTAGAGGTGTATTAAGTGGAATAACTAGAGATACTAGTCCCGAGGAAATAGTAAGAGCTACAGTAGAAGCAGTTGCTTATCAAACTTACGATTTATTTGAAGCAATGAAGCATGATGGATTGAGACCAAGGATAGTAAAAGTTGATGGAGGCATGGTAATGAATAATTGGTTCTCGCAATTTTTGTCGGATGTGGTTAATGTAAAAGTTCTTAGACCAAAAGTTCAAGAAACAACTGCTGCTGGAGCAGCTTTTATGGCCGGTCTAAAAATTGGCGTATATAAATCTTTAAAGGATATTTCTAAGAGCTGGCAAATAGACAGAAAATTTTCACCAAAAATGAACTCTAGGAAAAGAAATATTTTAATTAAAGGCTGGTCTAAAGCTGTAAAAAGAGCATTAATCAACTAAATCAATCACTGGTTGAATTAGCCAAATAAACATCTGTACAATTTTGCAAGATTTTGTTTCAATTAAATAAAATAATAAACAACAACGGGGGAATTAATGTTTAAAACATTGAAAACTATAATAGCTGTTGCTGTTTCATTTTCCATACTTACTATTTCTAATGCTTTTGCAGACGGTCACATGGCTGCAATTAAGAAATGGTCTGATGGTGAGTTTAGTCTTTCAACTCTTTCATCAAAAGAGAGAGAAAAAGAACTACAATGGTTTCACGATGCTGCAAAGCCATTCAAAGGAATGTCTATTAAAGTATTGTCAGAAACTATTCCAACTCACGAGTATGAATCAAAAGTTTTAACTAAAGCTTTTGAGGAGATAACTGGGATTAAAGTAAATCACCAGTTACTTGGAGAAGGTGACGTAGTAATGGCGGTTCAAACACAAATGCAAACTAACGTAAGTATTTACGACGCTTATATCAATGACTCAGATTTGATAGGTACTCATGCTAGAATGCAACAAGCTGTTAACTTAACGAAATGGATGGCTGGAGAAGGTAAAGATGTTACTTTACCAACTTTAGACTTAAATGATTTCATAGGTAAACAGTTTACTACAGGTCCAGATGGCGACTTATACCAAATGCCTGACCAACAATTTGCTAACCTTTATTGGTTTAGAAAAGATTGGTTTGACAGACCTGAAATCAAAAAAGGTTTTAAAGCTAAATACGGTTACGATTTAGGTGTACCATTAAATTGGTCTGCTTATGAAGACATCGCTAAATATTTCTCAGAAGATGTGAAGAATATTGACGGTGTAAGAATATACGGTCACATGGACTACGGCAAAAGAGCTCCTGACTTAGGTTGGAGAATGACTGACGCGTGGTTATCAATGGCTGGAGCAGGTGATGTTGGAAAACCTAATGGAATACCAGTGGACGAGTGGGGAATAAGAATGGAAAAAGGTTCTTGTAACCCTGTTGGAGCTTCAGTAACAAGAGGTGGAGCTGCTAACGGTCCAGCTGCTGTATACGCAATCAGAAAATGGGATGAGTGGTTAAGAAACTACGCACCTCCAGGTGCCGCGGCTATGGACTTCTATCAGTCTCTACCGTCACTATCTTCTGGAAACGTTGCTCAGCAAATTTTCTGGTACACAGCGTTCACAGCTTCTTTGGTAGGAAAAAATCCTAATAATAAAGTTGTTGACTCTAAAGGAATGCCTTTATGGAGAATGGGTCCATCACCAAAAGGACCTTATTGGGAAGAAGGTATGAAGCTTGGATATCAAGATGCTGGATCATGGACTTTATTTAAGTCTACACCAGTCAAAAATAGAAAAGCTGCATGGTTGTACGCTCAATTCGTTGTATCAAAAACAGTAGACCTTAAGAAAAGTCACGTTGGTTTAACTATCATCAGAGATAGTTCAATAGACCACAAATCTTTCACAGAAAGAGCACCAGCACTTGGTGGACTTGTTGAGTTCTACAGATCAAACAACAGAAATATTTGGTCACCAACAGGTGTAAACGTTCCGGATTATCCGAAACTTGCACAAATCTGGTGGCAACAAATTGGAGATGTAAACTCAGGTGCGTTTACTCCACAACAAGCTATGGATCGTCTTGCAGAAGAGATGGACTTAGTTATGTCTCGTATGGAAGCTGCTGACAAAGGTAGCAATGCATACGGTGGATGTGGACCAAGACTTAATAAACCAAGAGAAGCTTCTTATTGGTTAAATAAAAAAAGGTTCACCAAAAGCTAAACGTAATGAGAAACCTCAAGGAAAAACTGTTCCATACGCGAGAGCTTGGAAATAGTAAGAGGTTAATCTAAATTGAAAGGGGGCACTAGTTGCCCCCTTTTTTTAAAACAAAATTTTAAATTATGAGTCTAGAATTAAAAAATGTAGAAAAAAAAGTTGGAATAGACACTCATATTCATCTTACGAGTCTTAAATTAGAAAAAAATACAATAAACGTACTTCTTGGTTCAACATTAGCTGGCAAGACAACATTAATGCAAATAATGGCTGGATTGGACAAACCTACTTCAGGTGAGATCTGGTTTAATGGTGAAAATGTAACTGGCATGAAGGTTCAAAAAAGAAATTGTTCAATGGTTTATCAGCAATTTATAAATTATCCAAATTATACAGTTTATGAAAATATTGCATCTCCATTAGCGATAACGGGCGTTAAAGATGAGGAAATTAAACAAAGAGTTGGGAAGGTGGCCGAGCTTTTAAAATTATCAGCAATGCTTAATAAAAAACCCGATGAACTATCAGGTGGACAACAACAAAGGACAGCTTTAGCAAGGGCTTTAGTCAAAGACTCTGATTTAATCTTATTAGACGAGCCTTTAGCAAACCTGGATTTTAAACTAAGAGAGGAATTAAGAGAAGAATTACCAAAATTGTTTGAAGATAGGGATTGTATAGTTGTTTATGCAACAACAGAACCATCTGATGCGTTAATGATAGGCGGTAATACAGCAACCATTCTAGAAGGTAGAGTCATTCAGTATGGAAAAACTTTAGAAGTTTATAATAAACCTGAAAATTTAATTTCAGCTAAAGTTTTTAGCGATCCACCAATGAATATAGCTGAGATCACTAAAAACGGAGATAATTGTAAATTTACAGATAATGATGTTCAATGGAAATCATCAGCAAAAATCAAAGATGGCACTTATAAAATAGGTATAAGACCTCATAATATTACTACTTATAAAGAGGGAAATAACCCAGTCGAAATTAACGGCAAAGTTCAAATATCTGAACTTAGTGGGTCAGAAAGCTTAATACACTTTACTAACGGAAATTTAAACTGGGTTTCATTGTCTAATGGTACCCAACAGAAAAATGTTGGAGAAGATACTAAGCTATACATGAACACGGATGAGTTTTTATATTTTGATCAAAATAACAGATTGGTAAACAATGGCTAAAATTACATTAAAAGACCTTAGTCATAGTTATTTAGAAAAACAGAATAATAACTCTGATTGGGCTTTAAGAGATGTAAATATTAATTGGAAAGATGGGGGTGCTTACGCACTATTAGGCCCATCAGGTTGTGGAAAGACAACTTTATTAAATATTGTTTCAGGCTTATTAAAACCAACAAAGGGCAGTGTTTTATTTGATGATAAAGATATGACATCACTTAACCCTGTTGAAAGAGATATTGCTCAAATATTTCAGTTCCCAGTTATTTATGACACCATGTCTGTATATGATAACTTAGCTTTCCCATTAAAAAATAGAGGTCTTTCAGATACAGAAGTTGCATTAAAAGTTAAAGAAATTGCTGAAATGCTTGAATTGACGTCTACATTAAATAATAGAGCATCAGGTTTAACAGCTGATGGAAAACAAAAAATCTCATTAGGTAGAGGACTTGTTAGATCAGACGTAAACGTAATTATGTTTGATGAACCATTAACTGTTATAGACCCGCATTTAAAGTGGGTTTTAAGATCTAAATTAAAAGAACTTCATCAAAAAATTAATCGTACTATGATTTATGTAACACACGATCAAACAGAAGCCTTAACTTTTGCAGATCAAGTTGTAGTCATGCATGAAGGTCAAATCGTCCAAACTGGAACACCTGTTGAATTATTTGAGAAACCCAAACATACTTTTGTTGGACATTTTATTGGTTCGCCTGGAATGAATATACTTCCTTGTGAAATTAAAAATGGCGAAATAAATTTCAGTGGTCAAAAAATAAAAAGTCATAAAGCTATAAAAAACTCAAATTTTAGTAAAACTCAAATAGGCATCAGACCTGAATTTATAAATTTTTCAAATGATGGGATTCCAGTTAAAGTCAAAAGAGTAAGTAATACTGGAAGATATAAAATTGTTGATACAGAATGTAATGGAGGAAACATCAAAATATTATCTAACGCCTCTACTGAAATTCCAAGTGGAAGCGCTCATATAACTTTCAATCAAAAATTTACTTATGTTTATGGAGATAACTGGATTGTAGAATAATGAATAAAACTATTAATCAAAAAGCTTGGTATTTTGTAATTCCTGTGTTTGTTCTAGTTGCATTTAATGCAGCTATTCCTTTGATGACAGTAGTAAATTATTCATTTCAAGAAACTTTTGGAAACAACGTATTTGCATGGGAAGGCACAAGATGGTTTAAACAAATTCTGTTATCTGAAAGATTTCATGCTTCATTAGGAAGACAATTTGCTTTTACTTTTATAATACTTCTAATTCAAATACCTCTAGGTATTGCAATTGCTTTAACGATGCCAAAAAAAGGTTGGGGTGTACCAGTTTGTTTAATTTTAATGTCTATGCCACTTCTTATTCCTTGGAATGTTGTTGGCGCTATGTGGAATATCTTTGCACTTCCAGATATTGGTTTTCTTGGTTATTCATTAAACGCAATGGGTTTTGATTATAACTTTACCCAACAACCTGGCGATGCATGGTTCACGACTATATTAATGGATGTTTGGCATTGGACATCTTTAGTTGTCCTTTTATCTTATGCAGGTCTTAACTCAATTCAGCCTGCGTACTATCAAGCTGCAGAAATTGATGGTGCTAGCAGGTGGGCAACCTTCAGATATATCGAATTACCAAAAATGAAAAAGGTTTTAACTTTAGCAATTTTATTGAGATTTATGGATAGTTTTATGATTTACACTGAGCCATTTGTTTTAACAGGAGGTGGACCAGGAAATACTACAGCATTTTTATCCATTGATTTAGTTAAAATGGCTTTGGGTCAATTTGATTTAGGACCAGCAGCCGCGATGTCGTTAATATATTTTTTTATCGTACTTTTAGTTTGTTGGGTTTTTTATAATTTAATGATGAAAAATGAGGCGCAGTCATGAAAAAATATAAATGGTTAGTACCTACATTATATATAATTTTTTTAATGTTACCGATCTATTGGTTAATTAATATGTCTTTTAAAACAACTACCGAGATCATAAACACATATTCTTTATGGCCACAAAAGTTCACAACAGAAAATTATGTAAAAATTTTTACAGATAGCACCTGGTATATGGGTTACGTTAATTCAATAACCTACACAGTATTCAACACTGTAATTTCTGTTGCCGCAGCTTTACCAGCAGCTTACGCATTTTCTAGATATAAATTTTTAGGTGACAAGCATTTGTTCTTTTGGTTATTAACTAATAGAATGGCTCCACCAGCAGTTTTTGCTTTGCCATTTTTTCAGTTTTATTCTTCAGTAAATTTATTTGATACTCATATTGCAGTGGCACTATCGCATTGTTTATTTAATATTCCTCTAGCAGTTTGGATTTTAGAGGGATTTATGTCAGCTGTTCCCAAAGAACTAGATGAAACAGCTTACGTAGATGGATATTCGTTCGGCAGATTCTTTTTTAAAATTTTTGTTCCTACTATTGCAGCAGGCATAGGAATAACAATGTTTTTCTGTTTCATGTTTTCTTGGGTTGAGCTTTTATTAGCAAAAACACTTACAGCTACAGAGGCTAAACCAATAGCCGCGACAATGACTAGAACAGCTAGTACCTCAGGCTATGAACTTGGTTTATTAGCTGCAGCAGGAACTTTAACAATAATTCCAGGAGCAATTGTAATTTATTTCGTTAAGAATTATATTGCCAAAGGATTTGCAATGGGAAGGGTTTAATGTTTACTAAGCTATATGCAGCTACTTGGGGTGATGTAGGCAAGGCAAAAGAAAAAGGTTTTTTTGATTTTGATTTATTTTCTTGGATGGCTTGGACATGGCAAACAGCAGCTTTTTTCATTTTTATTGCTTTATGTATAACAGTAATGTTTATCTGGGAAAAAAAAGTACCTGGTGGATCACCAAGAAAAGGTATTTTAGGTTTAGATACAACTAGAGGTGATAGATTATTTGTTTCATTGCTAGGAAGTGCGTTTATTCACTTAGCCTGGTTAGGTATAGTAGGGAGTCTATTGTGGATAGCATCGATTATTTGTGTTGCTTATTTTATTGTTGTATTTAAATACGTATAGCACATATGGTTAAAGTAGGAATTAATGGTTTTGGTAGAATAGGGCGGCTTATTTTAAGAGCTTTATTAGAAAATTATAAAGGAAAAATTGAAGTAGTAGGTATCAACGATCTTGGCTCTATAGAAGCAAACGCTCATCTAATAAAATTCGATAGTACACACGGTACACTAAATCATGATGTAAAAACAACTAAAGACGGTTTCCAGATAGGAGATCAAAATATCAAAGTTTTCGCTGAAAGAGATCCAGCTAAATTACCCTGGGGGACAATTGGGGCAGATGTAGTTTTAGAATGTACAGGTTTCTTTTTAGACAAAAGTTCAGCTGGAAAACACATAGAGGCAGGGGCAAAAAAAGTAATTATATCTGCACCTGCTAAAGAAGTAGATTTTACTGTAGTTCAAGGGGTGAACAGTAAAAATTTAAAAAAAGAACACAATATAATATCTAATGGTTCTTGTACTACAAACTGTTTAGCGCCAGTTGCAATGGTTTTAGAAAATACTTTTGGTATTGAATATGGCTATATGACTACTATTCATAGTTATACAGGAGATCAAAAACTTTTAGATACTCTCCATAAAGATCTAAGAAGAGCTAGGGCTTCAGGAGATGCCATGATACCAACTTCTACAGGAGCAGCTAAAGCAATGAGTTTAGTATTACCAAGTTTAAAAGGTAAACTTGACGGGACAGCTATAAGAGTACCAACACCTAATGTATCTTTAATTGATCTTACTTTCGTGCCAAATAAAGACGTTACCTCGGAGAGTATTAATGAAGCTATGACCAAAGCATCTAATGGTGCTTTAAAAGGCATTTTAGCAACAAATTCTGCTCCTTTAGTTTCTAAAGATTTTAATCATAATCCACATAGTTCAATTTTTGATTTAACACAGACGCAGGTTATAAAAGGTAAATTCAGTAGAGTGCTCTCTTGGTACGATAATGAATGGGGTTTCTCTAATCGAATGTGTGATACAGCCATTCAAATAGCTGGATTAATTTAAAAATTTTTAAGTTAATTTTAAAAGAGATGTTAAGATTTATTAATAGTTTTTTCTGCTTCCTCTATCAACTTTAAAGTATTTGTAGGAATATCGTCTTTTTTATTGTGAATATGCGTTTGTTTTTTTATTATACTTTGTTGACTTTTTTTTACTTGTAACTCATCTACCGCATTTAAAATTTCATCGATACTATAAAGTTCTTTCATAATTTATTACATTTTTTAAATTTTAATGTTATATTAATAGTAATTATGAAACAAATAAATAATAAAAAGTCTAAGATTGAGTTTCACGCACAAAAACTTACTAATGCTTTTTTGAAGAATAAGATAATATCTCCAATTCCTGCTATTTATACGAAAAAATTAAAGCAAGCAAAAAAATTTAAAGATTTATGTGAAAGTAAAGTAAAAAAACCAGTAATCGGTTTCAAAGCAGGAGGAACTGGTTTACCAATGTTAAAAAAACTTAAAGAAAAGGAACCGTTTTTTTGCAAAAGTTTATTCTCATAACTTTTTGAAAAATAATAAAAGTGTTAGGATAAATAAATATACACTAGGTATTGAATTAGAAGTTTGTTACAAAATAAAAAAAAATTTTTTTAATTACGAAAACAAGATAACAAAAAATAATATTAAAAAATTTATTTCTCATATGGCTCCTTGTATTGAAGTGGTAGGTTATCGACAGAGGAAAAAAGGATTAAAAACTCTTGGAGACCTTTGTTCTGATTTTGGTGCAAACGTTAAGTTTATTATTGGTCCTCAGAAAAAATTTAGTAATATTAAAATAAATAATCTAAAAACATCCATTTCTAATAAAAAATACAATCATTTTGTAAACGGAAACACTAATACAGTATATATCAATCCTTTAAATTCTTTAAAATTTGTTTTAAATAAAATTTCACTTGAGAAAATTAAATTAAACAGAAATTTTTATGTTTTTACAGGCTCAACTGTCGGTGTTGTTCCTATAGCTGGCAAAGGTTTATATACTGGTAAAGTAGAGAAATTAGGTTCTGTTAAAACTAAAATAATTTAATTTGAAAGCAAATAGCCGCCTATAATTAAAGCTAAAACAGACAACCATATTTTTGCAGTTTTATAAATTTTACTTTTTTTCTCGTTTTCTACCTTTCTTTTTGAGTAAAAATATATATTTGTTTCACCGCTATTTCTAAATTTCGGCCTCATTGGAGAAGGTATTGTTTTATTTTGAATTGATTTGAATTTTTTTGGATTAATTTGCAGCATTATTTCCTTATTAAACCTATTTACCCTTACTTATCAACAACATTTACTACCAATGGGTGCGTCAATAATGCTAATGATAATCATTCTCATTTTTATGTTAATGATAATCATTATCAATAAAAAGGAAAGAAAGTATGAAAAAAACATTAATATCAATATTTACATTTTTTCTATTTACAGGAAGCTTATTCGCTAACGAAGTAAATATATTTAGTGCAAGACATTATGACTCAGATGTTCAACTTTATCAAAAATTTACAACTAAAACTGGAATTAAGGTAAATGTTGTTTCTGGAAAATCAGGTGCTCTGGAAAAAAGAATTGTAGAAGAAGGCGCTGATAGTCAAGCAGATTTATATATAACTGCTGATGCTGGAAGATTAGGTGCGTTTAGTAGCAACTTACAAGGCGGTCTTGTAAGCGACACTATAAAATCAGTTGTTCCAAGTAATTTCAGAACATCTAAATGGGTTGGAATAGCTAAAAGAGCTAGAATAGTTTACTTCGCACCCGAGAGAGTGAGTGGCGCAGAACTAGCAGGGTTAACTTATGAAAGTCTAGCTGATCCGAAATGGAAAGGAAGATTAGTTATCAGAGCTTCAAATAATATTTATAACCAGTCACTTGTAGCTTCATTAATTAAAAATAATGGGAAAGGCAAAATTGCAAAGTGGTCAGAAGGAATGGTTTCAAATATGGCTAGATCTCCAAAAGGAAATGATAGAGCACAAATTCTTGCAGTAGCAGCTGGAGAAGCTGATATTGCTGTTGCTAATACATATTATCTAGCTTTGATGTTATCTGGTAAAAAAGGTCCAGAACAACAGGCAGCAGCTAAAAAAGTAAAACCATTTTTCCCAAACCAAGATGGAAGAGGAACGCATATGAACATAAGTGGTGCTGGTTTAGTAAAAGGGGCACCTAATAAAGCAAATGCAATTAAATTAGTAGAATTTTTACTAAGTGAAGAAGCACAAAATCATATAGTAAATAATACTTTTGAATATCCGATGATTGCAGGAGTTTC
Source organism: Candidatus Pelagibacter sp. (assembly GCA_028408025.1). The sequence goes on from JAOOKL010000015.1 coordinate 13,641, forward strand.
TCCACATCCATTAATAGTAAATATGGGATTAGATTTTAAACAAGATCTTAAAACTAAAGTTGTTAATTACGGAAAAAGACAAGCTGATGCTTTGGAAGTAATGACTGCTGCAGGTTGGAAATAGTTTAACGTTTGTTAATAATATGAGGCGGACAAATAAAAAAGTAATTAATTTGAATAAATTAAAGACTGGTTGTTCGCCTTGTATGGAACAAGCAAATATAATGGAAAAAAAAATCTCAAAAAGAAATATTTCAGAGATAAACAATAGAGAATTTAAAACAATTGTATCTTCATTATTTAAAAAAGATAAAGTTTGACGTCAAGATCTCTGGCTTAAATGTAAGCTTTATAAAGGCGCTTTAACCAGGAATTTAAAAAAATAGCAGCTTATGACAAAATATAACATTTGGTTTTTTAGTTCATTTTTTATTGCTTTAATAGTTGCATTACCAATTATTACTATATTTTTAAGTTTTTTTTCAGAAACAAGTAATTATTTTACATTGCTCAAAAATACATTTCTTTTTGATTATATAAGCAATTCTTTGACTATTCTTATATCAGTTTTAACTATTACTTTTTTACTAGGTACTATTTCGGCATACTTTATCTCTTTTTATGAATTTCCATTATGTAAATTCTTTAGTTGGGCTTTAATTTTGGCGTTTGCAATACCTGGATATATTTTTGCTTTTTCAATAATAGCTTTTT
>JAOOKL010000016.1 GCA_028408025.1 Candidatus Pelagibacter sp.
TCTGTTACGATAGCTCCTGCCTTAACTTTAACTGATAAAGAATATCAAGTAATGAGGAATGCTTCTATAGCTTGCTTAAGAAAAATTGGTGTTGAAACTGGAGGATCTAATGTTCAATTTGCTATTAATCCTAAAAATGGAAGAATGGTAGTTATTGAAATGAATCCAAGAGTTTCAAGATCTTCAGCTTTAGCTTCAAAAGCTACTGGATTTCCAATTGCTAAAGTAGCCGCTAAATTGGCAGTTGGTTATACTTTAGATGAATTAAAAAATGAAATTACAAAAGTAACGCCAGCATCATTTGAGCCGACAATAGACTACGTTGTTACAAAAATCCCTAGGTTTACTTTTGAAAAATTTTCAACTTCAGCTGCAGTATTAGGAACATCAATGAAGTCTGTTGGTGAAGCTATGGCTATAGGCAGAAACTTTAAAGAGTCATTGCAAAAAGCTTTGGTTTCTTTAGAAACCGGTTTTTCTGGTTTAGATCAGATATTTAATTTAAGTGTAAAACAAATAGAAAGGAAATTAAAAGAAAATATTCCTAATAAGATTTTACTTGTAGGAGAAGCTATTAGAAAAAAGATTGGTTTACACAAAATATATAGGCTTTCTAAAATCGATCCTTGGTTTTTAAACCAAATTAAAGAAATTATAGACTGTGAGACTAAAATTAAAAAAAATGGCTTACCTAAAACTTTTAACGAATTTAATTACGTAAAATCAATCGGATTTTCGGATAAAAGATTATCAAAATTGACAAAAACTTCTGAAATTGTAGTCAGAAAGAAAAGAGAAGCTATTAAGGTCGTACCAGTTTATAAAAAAGTAGATACTTGTGCAGCAGAATTTAAATCTTTCACTCCTTACATGTATTCAACTTATCAGAGAAATTTTTCTATGAGTTCAGAATGTGAGGCAGATCCTTCAAATAGAAAAAAAATAATAATTCTTGGAGGGGGCCCAAATAGAATAGGTCAAGGAATAGAGTTTGACTATTGTTGTTGTCAAGCTAGTTTTGCTCTTAAAGAAGTTAAGTACGAAACAATCATGATTAATTGTAATCCGGAAACAGTTTCTACTGATTACGATACAAGTGATAAACTGTATTTTGAGCCATTAATTGATGAGTATGTTTTCAATATAATAAAGAGAGAAAGATCAAAAGGTAATTTAATTGGAGTGATTACTCAATTTGGTGGCCAAACTCCAATTAAACTAGCAAAGTTTTTGCATGAGAATAAAATTCCAATTTTAGGAACTCAATATACATCGATTGATCTTGCAGAAGATAGAGATAGGTTTAGAAATCTTTTAACTAAGTTAAATTTAAATCAAGCTGAAAGTGGTATAGCCAAAACTTTTCCTCAGGCAATTAAAATTGCAGATAAAATTGGTTTACCTTTAATGGTAAGGCCCTCATATGTATTAGGAGGTAGAGCTATGGAAATAGTTCATGAAAAAAGTCAGCTTAAAAATTTTGTAAGAGAGGCGTTTAAAGTTGCTGAAAAAAATCCGATCTTAATTGATAAATTCATTGATAATGCAATGGAAGTTGATGTTGACGCAATTTCAGATGAAAAAAATGTTTTCGTAGCTGGCATTATGCAACATATAGAAGAAGCTGGAATTCATTCGGGTGACTCTGCATGTAGTCTACCGCCAGTCTCAATTAAATCTTTTTTAATAAAAGAAATTGAAAATCAAACAAGAAAATTGGCTCTGGCACTTAAGGTCAAAGGATTTATGAACGTTCAATACGCAATTAAAAATGACAAAATATACGTAATAGAGGTAAATCCAAGAGCTAGTAGAACTGTTCCGTTTGTTTCAAAAGCAAAAAATTTACCACTTGCTAAGATAGCATCAAGAGTTATGGCTGGTGAAAAATTAACTAAGTTCAACTTAAAAAGTAAAACGAAAGACATGTTTGCAGTTAAAGAGGCAGTATTTCCGTTTAATAAATTCCCAAATAGTGATCTTTTACTTGGTCCAGAAATGAAGTCTACAGGTGAGGTAATGGGTTTTGATAAAAACTTTGGGATGGCTTTTGCAAAGAGTCAAATCGCAGCCTCCAACTCTCTTCCTAAAAAAGGCTTAGCTTTTATCTCTTTGAAAAATAGTCATAAAAAAGAGGGAGTAGAATTAGCAAAACAATTAATTAAATTGAATTTTAAACTTTGTGGGACAGGTGGAACTGCTGATTATATAAATCAACATGGAATTCATTGTAAAAAAATAAATAAAGTTAATCAGGGCTCTCCTCATATAGTTGATGTTCTTAACGCCAAAAAGATAGCTTTAGTAATAAATACCGGAGGTGGAAATAGTGAAACGCAATTAAGTGATGCTGTAGCTTTGAGAAGAGCTACTCTTGCTAATAAAGTTCCGTATTGCACCAATATGTCAACGGCCAAGGTTTGTTTAGAAGGTATAAAATCTTTAAAACTAAGAGATATAAGTGTAACTTCTTTACAGGATATTTAACTTTTTACTTTCCAGTCAGTCTCAAAAGTTACGTAGTTTATTTGGATACATCTTCTCTCTTTTTTTATCTCTTTTTTTTCCATCCCGTGCCAAGTGTTAGGTCCGCTGGTAAAGAAATAACCATAATTATGTTTGTAAGGAACAGTTTTAACTTTATTTAGTTTTGTGTCATAAAAATCTGTTCCTAGACTTTCTGATTCATTATGTAAATTAACAAAAACTATTGAAGACATTAATTTTTCTTCAATATCACAGTGGGGTTTTAACCAAAAACCCTCTCGGTCACAAATTACCTCTAGTCTTACAAAAGAATTGCTTAAATCTTTTTCAATAAGTGAACCTATCTTTTTATAAACTTCAGGAGATCTCAATTCTTCAATAAATTTTGTTAAGTAAGGAAATTGACTAGAGTTTTCTTTAGTAACATAGCATCTAAGTTTTTTTGCTTTACCTCCATCTTTTATACCTGCTCGAAAAGCACCTTCTCCACCGTCAAGAGCTCTTGTTCCATCATAATTTAAATTTTTTTTTCTAGGATCAGCTATATCAGCACTACAAATCTCATCTATAGCATTTTGTGTTAATGGCTGATTAATTTCAAAATGTTTGAAAGGATCATTAAATAATTTTGTTTTTGTCTCTAAAGATTTAAATAATTCCATTTAATTTCATTTTTTCTTTAATTATTGGAGCAATTCTATTTACTTCGTCTAGCTTATCATAACTCCAACTATCTATGCTATCATTTAATTCTTTTAAGATGCCGAGTTCTTTAAATTGTTTAAAAAAGCTATTAAACCTTCTTATACTTTTTCTAGGTTTCATCATTGCCGCGAAAACTGGCTTACCTGTTACAGCAGCCTCTGAAATCATAGAAGTTGAGTCGCAAGTCACAATAACAAAATCTGCTAAAGCTAATGAGCTAAGATAGGCTTTTTTATCTATTGTTTTTACAACATGGTGGTTAATACTAAATGTATTAAAAGCTTTTTTTATCACTTCCTCAGGTGTTCTATATGAGGGTATTACAATTATTTTAAATTTGTCGGGAGTAAACAATGCTTTTATTTTGTTAAAAATAAAATGAACTTGTTCATCTGAATAATTATAATATTTGTTAGGCCCTCCTATTATAAAAGCTACAATTTTTTTTTTTCCTTTATCTAACTGAAGATAATTAGAGTTATCTATAATTTCTTTTTTGGTTAAGTAATGAATTGAACCTTTTGTTGTTAAAATATTATCCCCTTTAATGCCATCATGCTCTGGGCTTACTATAAGATCAAAATGTTTAAACGAAACTTTAGGATCTTGTATGTGTATGTTAAAGATTTGATTTTTTAATCTTTTTTTTAGAGCAATAGATGGAATCACACTTTTTCTCCCACAGGATATTATAATTTTGCTATCACACACAAACTTTTCTGTTAATAAGTTTTCTGAAATAGGTGTAAATTTTGGTGGTATAAAATTCCATATAGGCTTTAACTTTATATTTTGATGTTTAAAGTTAAGTTTTAGAGCTTTTGCTAAACCCTCTACCTGGCTAACCATGCCATGCATGCCTTGTGTCAAAAGAAGTGCTTTTAATTCTAACATTAGTTACTATATAAACCTATCATAATGAATAATAAATCAACTAAACATACAAAAGTGTTAATTCTTGGATCAGGTCCAGCGGGGTATACGGCAGCAATTTACGCGGCGAGAGCAATGTTAAAGCCAATTTTAGTTCACGGATCTCAACCAGGTGGACAATTAACCACAACTACAGATGTTGAAAATTATCCAGGTTACGCAAAAGCAATTCAAGGTCCTTGGTTAATGGAAGAAATGAAGGGTCAAGCTGAAGCTGTTGGAACAGAGATGATACAAGATCATATAAATAAGGTAGATTTAACAAAAAAGCCTTTCGAGGCTGAGGGAGATAGCGGTCAAGTTTACACCGCAGACTCGATTATTATTTCGACTGGTGCTCAAGCTAGATGGTTAAATTTAAAATCAGAGCAAAACTTTAGAGGGTTTGGGGTGTCTGCTTGTGCAACTTGCGACGGATTTTTCTTTAAAGATAAAGAGGTCGCCGTAGTTGGCGGAGGTAATGCTGCAGTAGAAGAGGCTATGTTTTTAACAAAATTTGCAACAAAAGTTAAACTAATTCATAGAAGAGACAAATTAAGAGCAGAAAAATTGCTTCAAGAAAAACTTAAAGCTAATAAGAAAATTGAAATTATTTGGGATAGCGTTGTAGAGGATGTTCTGGGCACAACTGAGCCTAAAGGTGTTAATGGTATTAAGATTAAAAATGTTAAAGACAATAAAACAAAAGAATTAAAAGTGGATGGACTTTTTATTGCTATAGGTCACGATCCTGCTACACAATTATTTAAGGATCAATTAGAGATGGATAAAGAGGGATATTTAATTACAAAACCTGATTCCACTATCACTAATATACCAGGGGTATTTGCAGCTGGTGATGTGAAAGATAAGATTTTCAGACAAGCTGTAACAGCTGCAGGAATGGGATGTATGGCTGCACTTGAAGCTGAAAAACATTTATCAGATAAATAACAGTGAAAAATAATCTTCATGTTTTTTTAGGGGCAACTGTGGCTGATGCTGCAGCTAGGCCTTTACATTGGGTTTATAATCAAAAAAAACTCAATAAATACATCAAAGGAAAGAAAGATTTTACTTTTTTAAAAAAAAATAAAAGTCCTTTTTACAATATAAAAACAGGAAAAGTTTCAGGTTACAACGATATTGGTCAAGTTATGTTTCTCACTTTAATCGAAGGAAATAAAAACATAGAGGAAAGATTCAAAAAAAAAATTATAAAAAACTTTGGACCTGGAAGCTTATATTGGAAAAACTATAATTTAAGAGCTAAATACAGGAAAGTAAAAGACTGGCGGGGAATAATTAAGGGCCCATGGATACATCAAAATATAATTGAAACTATTAAGAATATTAAAATAAAAAAAAAATTGACTGGTGGAAAAAAAGTGAATGAGTCAGACGGATATTGTGCAGCTTTGCCGTATTTTTTGTATGGACATAATTTAAAGAATTTGAAAAAAATTATTTCAATTGTAACAATTTCAAAAATAAGTCTTAAGTATGCTTTAGCAAAACTTTACTTAATAGATTTAGCTTTAAAAGGTTCTAAAAATCCAATAGAAGAATTTACTTTAAGATTTAAAAAAGACAGGTATTTTAAAAGTGTTGTCGAAGGTATTAAGAAAGTAAAAAAACTAAAAGCAAAACCACATCCTAATATTGTAAAAAAACTTGGTATGGCTTGCAGTTATCCAGGAACTTTTGAAAGCTCTATTCATGCAATTATTAATTCATCTAATTATAAGACGGCCATTTTAAGAACTATTAAAGCTGGTGGCTGTAATTGTTCAAGAGTAAATTTTATTGGAGCTTATTTTGCGGCTTTAAAAGGATTTAAATCAATACCTGTTAAATGGATAAACAAAACTTTCGCAGCAAAAAAAATTTTGAGTCAAAATTAATATAGAGACTCACAAAAAATTTTAATTCTTTTCATTGCTTTTTCTAAATTTTCCATAGAAGTAGCATAAGATATTCTAAAATAACCTTCTAAACCAAATGCAGAGCCTTGAACAACGGCAACTTCTGCTTTTTCCAAAAGTTTTTCGACGAAGTCTTTGTCGGTTCTTAATTTAGACTTCTTTCCTAATAATTTTTTACAGTTCGGAAAAACATAAAAAGCCCCTTCAGGTTTTAAACAACTTAAACCTTTAATATTATTTAGACTTTGAACAACAAAATCTCTTCTGGATTTAAAAGAGTTTGACCTAACTTTTATAAAATCTTGAGTCCCATTGAGAGCTTCTACAGCGGCTGCCTGACTAATTGAAGTCGGATTGCTGGTGGATTGAGATTGGATTTTTGCCATTGCTTTGATAATTTCTTTTGGTCCGGCTGCGTATCCTATTCTCCAGCCAGTCATTGAATAAGATTTGCTAACACCATTCATAGTAAGAGTTCTGCTTTTGAGTTCTTTTACTTGAGCAATAGTATAAAACTTAAAATTATCATAAGTAATATGCTCATATATATCATCACTTAAAATATATGTTTTTTTGTATTTAAGTAAAATTTTTGATAATGCGATTATTTCTTCTTTTGTATATGCAGACCCTGTGGGATTTGACGGAGAGTTAATTATTATCCATTTAGTTTTTTTAGATATTGCTTTTTTCAATTCTTTGGGAGTAAGTTTAAAATTATTTTTTTCACTACATTTTATAATTTTAGGCTTACCGCCAGCTAGTAATATAATATCAGGATAAGATACCCAGTAAGGTGCAGGTATTAAGACTTCATCGCCTTTGTTAATAGTTGCCATAAAAGCATTGTATAAAACTTGTTTACCTCCAGTTCCGACAGAAATTTGGTCAATATCATAAGATAAATTATTTTCTCTACTAAACTTTGATTGGATCGCCTTTTTTAATTTTGGAGTACCGTCTACAGCCGTATATTTTGTATCTCCCATTTTAATTGCCTCAATAGCTGCGTCTTTAATATTGTCTGGGGTGTCAAAATCGGGCTCTCCTGCTCCTAAGCCAATAACATCTTTTCCTGCAGCCCTCATTTCCCTAGCTTTTGACGTTACCGCCATGGTAGGCGACGGTTTTATACGTTTTAAACTATTGGAAACTATGCTCATTGAAATCTATAATATTTTTTTTAAATTATTATTAACATAAAATGCAAAATACTTATCAAGAAAAAATAGCTGATTTGGAACTAAATAACTCTAAAAAAACGTCTAAGTTAGAGGGTGGAATTAAATTTAAAATAAAAAGTGATTTTCAACCTAGCGGTGACCAACCTGAGGCGATTAAAAAATTGCTCAAAAATCTAAGAGAAAATAAACAAGAGCAAGTTTTATTGGGTGTCACTGGATCTGGGAAAACTTTCACCATGGCTAAAGTAATAGAAAAAGCAAATCGACCTGCTTTAATACTCGCTCCCAACAAAACCTTAGCAGCCCAACTTTATGGAGAGTTTAAGAGTTTTTTTCCTGATAATGCAGTGGAGTATTTTGTATCTTACTATGATTATTACACCCCAGAAGCTTATGTTCCTAGATCTGACACTTATATTGAAAAGGAGGCCTCAATTAATGAACAAATTGATAGAATGAGACATTCAGCAACTAGATCTTTATTAGAGAGAGATGATGTTATTATTGTTGCAAGTGTATCCTGCATTTATGGCTTAGGATCAGTCGAAGCATATTCAAAAATGACCATCACATTAAAAAAAAATTACGAATACGATAGAGATCAATTAATTAGGTCTTTTATTAATTTACAGTATAAAAGAAATGATCAAAACTTTTTCAGAGGTACTTTTAGGGTTAGAGGAGAAAATTTAGAAATATTTCCATCACACCTTGAGGACAGAGCGTGGCGCATAAGTTTTAATTTGAATAAATTAGAAAAAATTGAAGAGTTCGATCCTCTTACAGGAGATAAGACTAATGATTATTCCATAATTAAAATTTACGCTAATAGTCATTACATAACTCCAAAGCCAACTGTAGATCAAGCAATTAGACAAATAAAGTCTGAATTAGCAGAAACTTTAAAAAGACATCGTGCAAATAATAAATTATTAGAAGAACAGAGATTAAGGGAGAGAACAAAGTTTGATCTTGAAATGATAGAAGCTACTGGTACATGTGCAGGTATTGAAAATTATTCTAGATTTTTATCTGGAAGAAAGCCAGGAGAACCCCCTCCAACATTATTTGAGTATTTTCCTGACAATGCAATAATATTTGTAGATGAAAGTCATGTAACTGTACCTCAGTTGAATGGAATGTATAAAGGTGACAGAACAAGAAAAAGCACCTTAGCAGAATATGGCTTTAGACTTCCGTCATGTATGGATAACAGGCCTCTAAAATTTGAAGAATGGGATTTAATGAGAACACAAACTGTTTTTGTGTCAGCAACACCTGGGCCTTGGGAATTAAAACAAACTGGAAACCAGTACATAGATCAAATAATAAGACCTACAGGATTAATCGATCCACCAGTTGAAATAAGACCTGCAAAAACTCAAGTTGATGATTTAATGCATGAAGCTTCTCAAATAGTTAAAAAAGGTTTTCGAGTTTTAGCCACCACTTTAACAAAAAAAATGGCTGAAGATTTAACAGAGTATCTTCACGAAAATGGTCTTAAAGTAAGATACATGCACTCTGATATAGATACTTTAGAGAGAATTGAAATAATTAGAGATCTTAGAATGGGAGTGTTTGATATTTTAGTTGGGATTAATTTATTAAGAGAGGGCTTGGATATCCCAGAATGTGCTTTAGTTGCAATTTTAGACGCAGATAAAGAGGGTTTTTTAAGGTCAGAAACTTCTTTAATTCAAACTATTGGAAGAGCAGCAAGAAATGTAGATGGAAAAGTAATATTATACGCCGATAAAAAAACAAAAAGTATTGATAATGCTATCAAAGAGACAGATAGAAGAAGAGATAAACAATTAGCGTATAATAAAAAAAATAAGATAACAGCCGAAACTGTTAAAAAAGATATAAATGACATTTTAGAGTCAGTCTATGAAAAAGATTATGTAAAAATTTCAGAAGGTTCAAACGTTGGTGGTAATTTAAAGAAACATTTAAAGGCACTTAATAGAAAAATGAAAGAGGCGGCATCAAATCTTGAGTTCGAAGAGGCTGCAAAGATAAGAGATGAAATGAGGAAATTAGAGGCAAGTGAGTTAGAAATTACTTTGAATCCTAAAATAAGTCAGTACAAATTAAAAAATAAAGTGTACCCTAAAGGAAGATCAACTATGGGAATGCCAGGAACAAAGCCAAGAAAAGCGATTAAAAAATGGAAACCAAAAAAATAATAATTACAGGTGGAGCAAACAGAATTGGTAGGTCTATAGCTCTAGAATTGGCCGAATATGATGCTCAAATTGTCTTGCATTATTCAAAGTCTTTTGCAGCAGCAAAAAAACTTAAAATAGAATTAGAAAATTTAGGGTCAGTAGTTTATCTTTTTAAGGCTGATTTAAACAATTTGAAACTAACTCAAAAAATAATTCCGTTCGCACATAGTAAAATGAAGGGTATAAATTGCTTAATAAACAATGCGTCAATTTTTGAAAATGATAATTTAATCAATTTCTCAGAGAAAAGCTTTTCAAAACATATGAATGTAAACCTCAAAGCTCCAGCAATATTAACTAGGGAATTTGCAAAAAAATTCAAAGGTAAAGATGGATGCATTATAAATATTATTGATCAAAGGGTTGAAAAATTGACACCTTTTTTTTTTTCTTATTCTTTAAGTAAAACAGGACTGGCAACATTAACTAAAACTACTGCCATGAAACTTGCGCCAAAAATAAGAGTAAACGGAGTTTCCCCAGGCCCTACATTAAAAAATAAGCGTCAATCAGAAAAACATTTTAAAAAACAATGGAAATCAACATTACTTAAAAAGAAAGTGGATACAAAAAATGTTAGTTCTGCTGTAAAGTTTTTGATTAATAACAACAATATAACTGGCCAGATAATAAATGTGGATAGTGGTCAACGTTTGGCGTGGAAAACCCCTGATATTATAAATGTAAAAGAATGAAAATTTTAAAATTTAAAAACAAACAAAAGTTTAAATATATAAGAAAAATTGTTATTAAAGATCTTATTCTTTTAATATCAGTTGGAATTCACCAGTTTGAAAAACTTAAAAAGCAGAAAGTAAAATTTAACATTGAGATTACTACTGATCCAAATTTAAAACCTGACATTACAACAATCGTTAATTATGAAAGCGTTATAAATGATATTAAACGATTGACAAAAAGATCTCACTTTGAATTGCTTGAGAGTTTATCTGAGGCAATATTTGATGAAATTTTTAAAAATAAAAAAATTAGAAAAATAAAATTAAGCAATTTATACCCTTCGTTGGAATAGAAGTTATAAAAACAAAAGTATAATGGATAGTTTAGAACAAGGAAAAAAAATAATAAAAGGTAAAATACCCCTAATATCTAAGAGTCCTGGAGTGTATAAAATGTTAAGTTCTACAGGAGAAATTCTTTATATAGGAAAAGCAAAAAATATTCCGAACAGACTTAAAAGTTACGTTACTGAATCTAATTTGCCAATTAGAACCGAGAGAATGTTATCTTTGACTCATAATCTCGAAACTACAACAACCAATAATGAAAGCGAAGCTCTACTTTTAGAAGCAAACTTAATTAAAAAGCATAAACCAAGATATAATATTCTTTTAAGAGACGATAAGTCATTTCCTTATATTTATATTGGCAATAATGATAAATGGCCCCAATTGACTAAATTAAGAGGAAAAAAATCAAGATCTGGATATTATTTTGGACCTTTCGCTTCTATTGGTTCTGCAAACTGGACCATTAAAATATTACAAAAAATTTTTCAATTAAGAGTTTGCGATGACACAGTTTTTAAGAACAGAGAAAGGCCGTGTATACTTTATCAAATTAAAAGATGTTCAGCTCCTTGTGTTCAACATATTTCAGAAAAAGAGTATCGATTAACAGTAAATGATGCTATTGATTTTATCTCCGGTAAATCTAGAAGAATTCAGAAAAACTTATCTAAAGAAATGGAAAAGGCAAGCAAAGAACTTGATTACGAAAAGGCAGCCATAGCTAGAGATAGAATTAAAGCTTTGACTCAAATACAATCATCTCAAAAGATAAATCAAACTAATTTAGATGAGGCAGATGTTATTAGTATATATAAAGAAACAGGCAAAACTTGTATTCAAGTTTTCTTTTTTAGATCTAAACAGAATTGGGGTAATCAGGCTTTTTACCCTAAACATGATCCTGAAGATGCAATTAAAGATATACTTTCTTCTTTTATATCTCAGTTTTATGAGAACAAAACAGTGCCTACACTTATTATCACAAATGACGAGGTAAGTGAAAAAACTTTATTAGAGAAAACTTTTTCAAATAAAGAAAACAAACAAATAGTTATAAAAAAAGCTAAATCTAAAGACGAGGTAAATATTTCGAAACTCGCAGAAATAAATGCTAAGCAAGCTCTAACCCAAAAACTTATCCAGTCAGATACAAATAATAATTTAATAGAGAATTTATCAAAAAAATTCAAACTTAATAACAGCATCAATTTAATCGAAGTATACGACAACAGCCACATACAGGGATCCGACTCCATTGGGGCATTGATTTGTTTTGGAAATGAAGGTTTTGTTAAAAAAAGATATAGAAAATTTAATATTAAAAACAATAAAATAAAAAGTGATGACTATGGAATGATGAAAGAAGTTTTGTTTAGAAGATTTTCAAAAGCTATTAAGGAAAAATCTGGATCACTCTCTTTACCAGACTTAGTTATAATTGATGGGGGAAAAGGACAATACTCAGTTTCTAGAGAAGTTTTAAATGAGCTAGGTCTACACGATTTACCAATTTTAGCAGTAGCAAAAGGAAAAAAAAGAAATGCTGGTGAAGAAAAAATTTACTACAAAAGTAAAGAATTTATTCTAAATAAAAGTGATCCACTACTTTTTTTCATTCAAAGATTGAGAGATGAAGCTCATAGGTTTGCGATAAGCACTCACAGAGCAAAAAGAAAGAAAAATTTAAGCAAATCCTTGCTTGATCAAATTCAGGGAATTGGACGTCAACGAAAAAGAGCTCTATTAAATCATTTTGGGTCAGCAAGAGCGGTAGAGTCTGCTAGTTTTGACGATTTGAAATCAGTTGAAGGAATAGAAGACAGCATTGCTAAGAAAATATATAATTATTTTCACGAATAAAAATGAAAATACCAAATATTTTAACTATAGGTAGAATTATAATTGTTCCAATATTCGTCCTGACTTTCTTTATACCAGGATTTTTTGGAGATTTAATTCCCTTTTTTATATTTATCTTAGCGAGTTTTACAGATTATCTAGATGGTCTTTTAGCTAGATTATTTAAAGAAGAGTCCAAATTGGGAGAATTACTAGATCCTATAGCTGATAAAATTATAGTTGCTTCAGCTCTTATATTATTAGTTATGAATGGAACAATAAAAAATTATGAAGTGATCGCAGCTATCATTATTTTAACAAGAGAAATTCTTATTTCCGGTTTGAGAGAGTATCTTGCTAAAGGGAGTGTGAACTTGCAAGTAACAAGTTTAACAAAACTAAAGACGTTTTTACAAATGCTATCTATTGCCATCCTTTTAACGGGTGAAAGTGGAAATAAATTAGTCAATTTTCAAGACTATAACGCTCAAACTATTGGGATTATACTTTTATGGTTATCTGCTTTTTTAACACTATATACTGGATATGATTACGTAAGAAAAGGTATAGATCATGCCATTAGCGAAGATAGTAAAAAAAATTAATGAGCTTAACTGAAATAAATATTAGAGAAAAAGAATTTCATAATAAACTTCAGTCTAAAGCTTCTGGAAGGTTTGAAAATATTTTCTATAAATCTTTATATAATATAAATGAAGATTTTTTTTCTTACATTAAAGAAAAGGCAAACCAATCACAGATTTTAGATTTTGGTTGCGGAACAGGCTTATCTATTGAGAAAACCATTAAGTATAATCCAAAAAGAATTGTTGGTATTGATATATCAGAAGTGTCAATTGAAAAGGCTAAAAAAAAAGCAAAAGAAATGGGAATAAATGTAGACTATTATGTGGACAATTGTGAGAAAACAAAATTTGAAAATAATAGCTTTGATATTATTTATGGAGCAGGAATTCTACATCATTTAGAATTTAATAAATGTTTAGATGAAATCCATAGGATTTTAAAATCAAATGGAAATTTAATATTTATTGAGCCGTTAGGAACTAATCCTATTATAAATCTTTATAGAAAATTAACTCCTAGTTCAAGATCCTTAGATGAACATCCTCTGGTAAGTAAGGATTTCAAATACGTTCAAGATAAATTTAAAGATATAAATATTAAATATTATGGTTTCTTAACTTTAATATTTTTCCCTTTCTATAGATCACCCAATGAGTCAAAGCTCTTTAAATTTTTAGCTAATCTGGATCAGATTTTATTTAAATTTAAAATTTTTAGAATATTGGCTTGGTCTGTATTAATTACTGCAAAAAAAAATTAAGCAGCAGATTTTTTTCTCACAAGAATTTGATAACTTTCACTTAAATCAGTAATTGTTTTGCAAGTTTCAAATTTGTTATCGTTAATTTCTGAGACTGGTGTTACTTCTGCTGCAGTACCTGTGAGAAAACAACCAACAAAATTTTTCATTTCCTCAGGTTTTATTTTTCTTTCAATTACCTTGATGCCTTTTGATTTTGCTATCTTTATTACTTCTCTCCTTGTAATGCCATCAAGGAATGAATCTGGTATTGGTGTGTGTAGTTCTCCGCTTTCGTTTTTAAAAAAAATATTTGCTCCAGTAGCCTCCGCAATATTACCCTCGTGGTCTAACATTAAAGAATCTGTGTAACCATTACTTTCAGCTTCATGTTTCGAGAGAGTGCAAATCATATATAAACCTGCTGCCTTAGTATCCCATGGAATAGAGTTTGGATTTGGTCTTCGC
>JAOOKL010000017.1 GCA_028408025.1 Candidatus Pelagibacter sp.
GTAACTAGAATAAAAAGTAAACAAAAACCTATAAACGATTTTTTCATCTATTCAGGCCAGCATTTAGTAATATCTTTAAAACTAATTTTTCAAAAGATATTCCTTTAAATTTTGCAATTTCAGGCACTAAGGATAAACTAGTCATTCCCGGTTGTGTATTAATTTCCAATAAATAGAATTTATTTTTAAAAAACTTAAAATCTGATCTAGTTATTCCTTTACATCCTAAGACATTGTGGGCTTTGGTCGCTATTTGCATGGCTTGCTTGTATTTTAATCTTTTTAATTTTGCTGGCATAATATGTATCGTTTTTGCAGATTTTGAGTATTTTGCTTTATAGTCGTAGAACTCTCTTTTTGGTTTGAGTTCTATGGCTCCTAAAGGAGAGCCATTAATAACAGCAACCTGAATTTCTTGACCTCCAATAAAAGGTTCAAAAATTAATTCTGAATATCGTTTAAAAAGGTACTGTACTTTTTTTTTTAAAAGAATACTATTTTTACAAATATTCACTCCAAGACTAGATCCCTCGTTTATTGGTTTAACAACCATTGGAAATTTGATGCCTTTTTTTTTCAAAAGTGAAGCTAATTTATTGCTTTTATAATTTTCCTTTTTAATTACAAAATATCTAGGAGAATTAATTTTGTTTTTTTTAAATATTTCCTTTGAAATAACTTTATTCATTGCATTGTAAGAACTGATTATTCCAGAATGTGTGTAAGGGATACGTAAGTATTCAAAATAACTTTGTGCTATTCCATCTTCTCCTCCTTTCCCATGTAAAGCATTAAAAATTATATCAACTTTATTTTTATCAATTAAGTTTAATGATTTTTTTTTTGGATCAAAAGTGGATACTTTATATCCATTTTTTTTTAAAGCTTTTACACAGGCTCTTCCGCTTTCTAGGCTTACTTTTCTCTCTCCGGAGTTTCCGCCAAGAACAACTAAAACTTTTTTATTTTTCATCTCCAATAATTTTAATTTCTAGTTCAAGATTAATTCCAGTTTTTTTATAAACTTCCCTTTTTACTTTGTTAATCAATTGTTCAACATCTGAAGTTTTTGCTTTTCCGTTATTTATGAAAAAATTACTATGTTTTTCTGATATCTTAGCATCGCCAATTGAAAATTTATCACATCCTGACTCTTTTATTAATTTCCAAGCCTTTTTTTCTTTGTGGTTTTTAAACGTACTGCCCCCAGTTTTAATTCTACTTGGTTGAGATATCTTTTTTCTTTTTATAAATTCTTCTTGTTTTTTTTTAATTAATTCTTTAGAGGATAAAATTCCTTTTAGTTTTGCCGACAATATTAAGTATTCTTCCGGAATATTGCTTCCTCTATAAAAAAAATCAATCTTATCTCTTGTGAGCTCTTTCTCTACTCCATTTCGATCAAGAATTTTAATTGAAGATAAAATTTGTGATATTTCAGATCCATAACATCCACTATTCATTATAATTGCTCCACCTACTGAGCCAGGAATGCAAGATAGAAACTCCATACCACCAAGACTGTTCTCTTTTGCGAAGTCAGAAACGTTTCTATCAAGTGCGGCTGCACCAACTTCTATAATATTTTCTGAAATTAATTTAATTTTAAGAGATGTAGTGTCAGGAAAAAATGGAACTGCTAGTTTAGCGGATATTCACGGATATAATGTTGGTGGAAAAACTGGAACTTCTGAAAATTATCAGGACAAAAAAAACAATATGAATACTTTTATTTCAGCTTTTCCTATGAAAGAGCCTAAATATATTTTATTAGTGATGTTGGAAAACCCACAACCAGCGCCTGATTTGGTCTACGATTATCGCGGAGTTAAAACTAAAGTTAATAGAAATGAAGCTGGGTGGAATTCAGTATATGTTGCTGGCAAAATTATAGAAAAAATTGGACCTATTTTAGCCATAAAAAACAAAGAGTTTTATAATAATTATGTTGCTAAAAAATCTAATTAAGAACGTTCCAAATAATATAAAAAATTTAAAGATTACGGGCTTATCGTTAAATAGCAATGATATAAAAAAAGGGTTCATTTTTTTTGCAATAAGAGGAAATAAATCTAATGGCGAAAATTATATCAACGAGGCTATTAAAAAGGGAGCTAGATTAATTATTTGTTCAAATAAATGTAAATTTAGGGAAAAAAAAATCTATGTAATTAAAACTACTAGAGTTAGAGATTATTTAAGCGAAATTACATCAAATTTTTATAAGATTAAACCAAAAAATTTAATTGCAGTTACAGGAACCAATGGCAAAACTTCAGTCGCTGATTTTTACTATCAAATTTTTAATTCTAATAATATACCTGTAGCTTCAATTGGAACACTAGGCATAAAATCAAGAAATACAAAAATTAAAACCAATCTAACGTCACCAGATATTATTACTTTGCATAAAAATTTGGAGAAATTAAAAAAGAAAAAAATTGACAATGTAATTATTGAAGCATCGAGTCATGGTTTAGATCAAAAAAGACTAGATAAATTAAATTTTAAGGCTGGTATTTTTACAAATTTTAGCCAAGACCACCTTGATTATCACAAAACTATGAAAAATTATTTTAATGCCAAACTTATTTTGTTTAAAAAGTTATTACCTAAGTATAGCAACATAATAGCTGATGGGTCTTCTAAAGAATTTCCAATCTTTAAAAAAATTGCAAAAAAAAGAAAATTGAAAATTATTGATTCTTCGAAAATAGATTATTTTAAAAGAGATATCCCAAAAAATTTTATAGATACTTTTCAATCGAAAAACCTAACGATGGCTATTTTAGCTGCTCAACTAAGTAAATTGAATAAGCTTAAGATTAAAAGAAATATAAATAAAATTAAAAATGTTGATGGTAGATTGGAATTTATCAGAAAATTTCCAAACAATATTAAAATATACATCGATTATGCTCATACACCAGATGCATTATACGAAGCTCTTAAATCTTTAAATAATGTAAAAAAAAATAAAATTTCATTAGTATTTGGTTGTGGCGGTGAAAGAGATTTTAAAAAAAGATCTTCAATGGCTAAAATCGCAAAGTCAATGTGTGAAAAAATATTTGTTACTGATGACAATCCAAGAAACGAAAATCCAAAAAAAATAAGAAACCAAATTATTAAACATCTTAAAAATTGCAATTATTACAATATTGGATCTCGCGCGAAGGCGATTAGGGAAGCTGTAATAAAGGCAGAACCAAACGAGATAATTCTTGTAGCTGGAAAAGGGCATGAGATTTATCAAGACTATGGTCACAAAGTTTTATCAACTTCCGACAGGCAGATTATTAAAAGATTGAAAATTAAAAAAAAAACAATAAATAAAAAAGAAAAAAATTATATGTTTAACTCAAACATACTAAATTCTGTATTAAACAATGATAAATTTTTTAGAGTAAATGGAATTGCGATAGACTCCAGGGACGTCAAAAAAGATAATATATTTTTGACTATCAAAGGAAAAAATAGAGATGGAAACAATTTTATAAATAAAGCTTTAAAAAAAGGAGCAAAATTTGTTATTTCATCAAAAAAAAATAAAAACAACAGACATAAAATTATCAAAGTAAGAGATACAATAAATTTTCTGAACAATTTTGCTAAAATTAAAAGAAGTAAGTCTCATGCAAAAATTTTAGCTATAACTGGAAGCGCAGGTAAAACTTCATTAAAAAATATGATTTATAGTCTTCTCAAAAATTTTAAAAGATCTTACGCGTCTCCTAAGTCATTTAATAATCATTATGGAGTTCCATTAAGTGTTTCAAATCTAGATTTTGACCATGAATTTGGAGTATTTGAGGTGGGCATGAGTAAGGCTGGAGAAATCGATAAACTATCAAAAATAATTAAACCTCATATAGCCGTTATTACAAATATAGCAGAAGCTCATATTGAAAATTTTAAAAATATAAAAGGTATCGCAAAAGCTAAAGGTGAACTAATTGATAATATTGAAAGCAATGGGACAGTTATTCTAAATCGTGACGATGATTTTTTTCATTTTTTATCAAACAAAGCTAAACAAAAAAACATTAAAGTAATATCTTTTGGTAAATCAAAAAATTCTGATATCAAACTAATTTCCATTAAGAAAAAAAAGGGTTTAAATTTGATTAGCATAAGTGCAAATGGAAAAAAATTTAAATTAAAAGTTAATAATGTTAATATCTACAATGTCCTTGCATCTTTTGCTGTTTTATTAAAACTTAACATTAATTTCAAAAATAAATTGTCAATATTTAAAAAACTTAAACCTTCGGAAGGTAGAGGACAAATACTAAAAATTAAAAGATATAAAAAAAGTTTTAATTTGGTAGATGAAAGTTATAACGCAAATCCTTTATCAGTAAAAAATGCTATTAATAAATTTGTAGAAATAGATAAAAGAAAAGCAAAAAAATATCTTTTATTAGGTGACATGCTTGAGTTAGGAAAGAAATCGGAAAAATATCATAGCAATCTATCTAGACTTATTAACAGATCAGATATTGATAAAGTTTTTATTAAAGGTGAAAAAAGCTTATTTACTTATAAACATTTAATAAAGAATAAAAGAGGTAATATATTTCAGTGCAATCAAGATATTGATGAAACTTTTAAAAATTTAATAACTAATGATGATTATTTAATGATAAAAGGTTCTAACGCGACTGGTTTGAATACGATTAGTAAAGAAATGATTAAAGGAACAAATGTTATTTAATTTACTTACATCTTTAGTTGAATATTACTCCTTTTTTAATGTTTTTAAATATTTAACTTTTCGTACAGGATTGTCCGTAATAACTTCTTTAACAATTGTTTTTATCATAGGCGGTCCTTTAATAAAAATTTTTTCAGAAAAAATGGTCACAGGCCCAATAAGACAAGATGGTCCTATAGATCATATAATAAAAAAATCAGGCACACCTACTATGGGAGGCGTTATTATAATTATAGGCATGATCACCAGCACTTTGTTGTGGGCTGATCTAAATAATATTTATATTTGGACTTTAATATTTGTATCTTTGAGTTTGGGTTTGCTTGGCTTTTATGACGATCTATTAAAGATTAAATTTAAAAATTCTAGAGGTCTTAATTCCAAACTAAAATTTCTTGGCCAACTAATAATAGGTATTATTACACTTTATATATTAATTAGTTTTTCTGAACATGAGTATTTATATAATCTTTATTTTCCTTTTTTTAAAAACTTAATATGGCAAATGGGATTTTTTTTTGTACCATTTGCATTATTTGTAATTATTGGGTCTTCTAATGCAGTAAATTTAACTGACGGGTTGGATGGTTTGGCTACAGTGCCAGTAATGCTAGTAGCACTATCTTTTACTTTGATTTCGTATGTCGTAGGAAACACTATTTTTTCTGAATATTTACAACTTCAATATATTCCTGATGTTGGTGAGTTATCAATATTTTGCGGATCTATCGTAGGATCTTGCTTAGGTTTTCTTTGGTATAATGCTCCTCCAGCTAAAATTTTCATGGGGGATACTGGATCTTTATCTTTAGGCGGATCTCTTGCTGCTGTAGCAGTAATTGCAAAACACGAAATAGTGTTAGCAATTATTGGAGGTCTGTTTGTCCTTGAAACAGTTTCTGTGATTATACAAGTTATCTCTTTTAAACTTACAGGAAAAAGAATTTTTAAAATGGCACCTATACATCATCATTT
Organism: Candidatus Pelagibacter sp.; assembly: GCA_028408025.1. The sequence continues at coordinate 5,693 of JAOOKL010000017.1, forward strand.
TGAGCAAAAAGGATGGGCAGAATCAACAATTGTTATTAGATTTTGGATTATAGCTATAATTTTAGCTCTAATTGGATTAGCAACTTTAAAATTACGTTAATGAATGCCGAAAAAAATAAAATTAAAAAATTATTCTTTTTTAGTATATGGATTGGGTTCTACCGGAAATTCAGTAATTCGATATTTTAAAAAAAATAAAATTTCTAAATATTTTATTTGGGACGATAACAATACAATAAGAAAAAAATTTAAAAAAAAGAAAACAATAAATCTCAAGGAAACGTTTAAGAAAGTAGATTTTATAGTATTAAGTCCTGGCATCAGTTTAAGGAAAACAAAAAATAAAAAAGAACTATTAAGATATAGAAAAAAGATTATTTCAGATATAGATTTATTGTATTTAAGCGGTAAAAAATTTAAATCAATTGTTGTTACCGGAACAAACGGTAAATCAACGACCGCCAAAATTATTGAACATCTCCTAAAAAGAAATAAATTTAAGGTTCAATTGGGAGGCAATATAGGAACTCCAGTTTTAAACTTAAATATAAAAGAAAACTCGTTTGTGGTTATTGAGGCATCTTCTTTTCATCTGTCCTATTCAAAATTTATTCTCCCAGATTATGCATTATTGTTAAATATTACCAATGATCATTTAGATTGGCACGGATCTTTACAAGATTATAAGAAATCTAAATTAAATTTATTTAAACTACAAACAAAAAAAAATTTTGCGTTTATCAATAATAAATTTAAAAAAAATTTTAGGGCGATGAAGTTTGAAAGTAAGTTAGTCCCATTACAACAAAAACAATATGTAAAAATAAAGTCAAAAATTAAAAATCTATATTTAAAATCTGAGGCCAATGATGAGAATATGAGTTTTGTTTTTACTTTAGCTAAAAAATTAAGAATTAGAGATAAAATTTTTGTAAAATCTATGAAATCTTTTTCAGGATTACCTCACAGATATGAAATATTTTTAAAATCTAAAAATGTGACTTTTATTAACGACTCAAAAGCTACAAGTTTTCAAGCAACAAAATTTGCCTTAGCTAGTTGTAAAAACATCTATTGGATATTAGGTGGTTTGCATAAAGATAAAGATAAATTAGAATTAAAAGAATTTAGAGGAAATATAGTTAAATCTTATATAATAGGTAAAAATGTTAATTTTTTTAAATCTTGTCTAAAAAAAAATAATGTTAATTTCTCTATTTCTAAAAATTTGAAAAAATCAGTATTAAATATTTTAAAAGATATCAAGTTATTCAAAAGATCAAGCAATATAGTTTTGTTAAGTCCAAGTGCCGCCTCATTTGACCAATTTGATAACTTTGAGGAAAGAGGTAACGAATTTAAACAGTTGTGCAGAACTTATGCTAAAAAATTTATTTAATTTTAAATTTGATAACTATTGGAGAAATATTGATAAAAATATTCTTTTTGGTTTTATTATTTTATTTTTTTTAGGTCTTTTTTTTTCTTTTTCGTCCACATCTTCTTTAGCCGGCGAAAGATTAAATAAGACTTTTTATTTTTTTTTCACAAAACATCTTATTTTTACAATTTTTTCTATTACTATAATGTTTTTAATTTCAGCCATTGAGACCTCTCTTTTAAAAAGATTAGTAATTCCACTTTTTATAATATCTTTTTTGCTATTATTATTAGTGCCTATTATTGGTGTAGAAGTAAAAGGTGCTAGAAGATGGTTAAATTTATATTTTTTAAGAATACAACCAATTGAACTTTTAAAACCTTTTTTCATCTTAGCTTCAGTAAAAATATTGACTTTAGAAAAGTTTAAAAATTCTCAAATAAAATATTTATTAAGCTTTTTGCTTTTAGCTTCAGTTATAATCTTATTAATTGATCAGCCAGACTTAGGTCAATCAATCTTGTTGATGGGAAGCTGGATTGCAACAGTTTTCATTGCTGGAGTAAGTTTGATGTACATTCTAAGTTTTTTTTTCATATTCGCTTTTATTTTAGGAAGTTTGTTATTTTTTATGCCAGAAAAATTTGGTTATATTATTAATCGTTTAATTACTTTTGTAGATCCAAGTAAAGGCGACAGCTTTCAGTCCACTAAAGCTTTAGATGCAATTAAATTAGGCGGTCTCAAAGGACAAGGCATGGGAGAAGGCATATTAAAAGATAGCGTGCCTGAAGCTCACACCGATTATATAATTGCAGTAATTGCAGAGGAATTTGGTTCTATTGCATCAATCTTAATTATAACAATTTTTTTATATATTGCTTTTAGAATTATAAAAGTTTGTGTTTTAAAAAATGATGAATTTTTGAAAATTTCTTTATGCGGACTTGCCTCATTATTAATCTTTCAAACTTTTATTCATATCGGGGTAAATACGAGCTTATTACCAACTACTGGAATGACCTTACCCTTTGTAAGCTACGGAGGATCTTCACTTCTAGGAAGTGCTATTTTGGCTGGAATAATTTTGAATTATACAAAAATTAAATTAGATATTTATGAGTAAAAAAATCAATAAAGTCTTAATCGCAACTGGTGGAACAGGCGGTCATGTATTTCCTGCCTACGGATTAGCAAAACACCTTGTAGAAAAAAAAATTAATGTGGAAATTGTTTCAGATAAGCGAGGTTTTAAATTTTTAAAAGAATCTAAAGATATTAAAGTTTCTTTAATAAACACATCCAGTATTTATAATAAAAATTTCGTTAAAAAAATTTTCTCATTATTAATAATTGCAATTTCAATTATAAAATCTTTTATTTACTTAATTTGTAACAGACCTAATTTAGTTTTTGGTATGGGAGGTTACTCTTCTTTTCCAATATGTATTGTTGCAAAATTACTTAAAATTCCTTTTATAATTTATGAAAATAACCTACATATCGGAAAAGCAAATAAATTTTTATTGCCTTTTGCAATTAAGTTGTTTGTGGCAAATAAAGAACTTACTGGAATTCAAAAAAATTATGAAAAAAAAATTTGTCAAACTGGTAACATAATAAGAGAGGAAATTTTAAGATTTAATAAAAATCTAGATAACCTAGAAAATGATAAAAAAATTAAGATCCTTATTTTGGGTGGAAGTCAAGCTGCAAAAATTTTTGCAGAAAAACTCCCAAAAATTTTGGAGAAATGTTGTAAAGACGGTGTACCTTTAAAGGTTTTTCAACAATGTTTACCCGAACAAAATCATTACTTATTAGATTTATATAATAAGATTAACTTAGACTGTGAGATATTTAATTTTAGTGATGATATTGTTGATTATTTTTCTAAAGTAAATCTCGCTATAACTCGTGCAGGGTCATCAATGTTGGCAGAACTAATTAACGTAAATATTCCTTTTATCTCAGTTCCTCTTCCTTCTTCAGCAGATAATCATCAATTAAAAAATGCTATTTATTACGAAAAAAATCAGTATAGCTATCTAATAGAGGAAAAAAATTTGGATGAAAAATTATTTAAATTAATTAAAGAAATACACAAAAATAGATCGTTACTTACTCAAATGATGGCTAAACAAAAACTACATTCTGATAAGAAAGTGTACAAAATTATTGACGAAGAAATAGGTAAGATTATTAAATGAAAAGTATTAATTTAGGGCAGAAAGAAATAATTCATTTCATTGGTATCGGAGGGATCGGCATGAGTGGGTTAGCCCAAGTTATGAGAACAATGGGATTTAAAATTCAAGGAAGTGATCAGAATAGAAACAAGAGTATATCTAATTGCAAAAAATCTGGTATCAAAATTTTTATAGGACACTCAAAAAAAAATGTTAAAAATGCCACCATTATTGTTAAATCTTCTGCAATCAAATCAAACAATAAAGAAATTATAGAAGCAAAAAATAAAAGAATTCCAATTTACTCTAGAGCAGAAGTTTTGGCTGATGTTGTTTCTCTAAAAAAAAATATTATTATAACAGGATCTCACGGCAAAACTACAACTACATCATTAGTAGCAAAAATCTTATCTGATCAAAATTTAGATCCAACTATAATTAATGGAGGTGTAATTAATTCTCTTAAAAATAATGCGAAATTAGGCAACGGGGAATGGTCTATTTTGGAGGCAGATGAGTCTGATGGAAGTTTTTTGAAATTGCCCATTAACTATTCAATAGTAACAAATATAGATGTTGAACATATGGATTACTATAAAAATTATAAGAATCTTGAAAAAGCTTTTATACAATTTATTAACAAAACGCCTCCAATTGGTAAATGTTTTGTATGTGTTGATAATAAAAATATTCAAAGTATTTTAAAAAAAACAAAAAATAAAAATATACTTACTTACGGTTTTAACAAGAACGCTAATTATAGAATCAGTAATGTGAAATATAAAATTTCCTATTCAATTTTTGATTTACATTATAAAGACTTCAAAAATAACATGAGGGTTATAAAGAATATTTATTTAAAACTTTTAGGAGAACATAATGTTCTAAATGCTTCCGCCTCTATCGCATTGTGTTTAAATCTTGGAGCGAATATCAATATAATTAAAAAGTCTTTAAAAAATTTTTCCGGAGTGCAAAGAAGGATGACAAAAGTTTTTAGCAAAAATAAAAATGAATTTTATGATGATTATGCACATCATCCCACAGAAATCTCCTCTATTTTGAAAGGAGTAAAAAAAGTTTATAAGAATAGAAAAATAATTACGCTTTTTGAGCCTCATCGTTATTCAAGAGTAATGTCTTTAAAAAATGCTTTTTCAAAATCCTTTATAGAGTCCGATCTTGTTTTGATGTGTCCTCTTTATCCTGCAGGAGAAAAAAACAAATTAAATTTTAATAGAGAAAACTTTGCTAAGTTAATTTCTCGAAATTCAAAGACTCAAGTTATACTTGTGAAAAGCCAGAGTGAGATATTAAATTATTTTAAAAAAAACCTACTTGATAACGAAATAATTATAGGAATGGGCGCTGGGTCTATTTCTAAATGGATTAGAGATTTGAAATATAGTTTATAAATATTATGGAGAGCAAACAATTAAAAGAGCAATTTGGAAAAAATTTGATAATAAATGAAAATTTATCAAAATATAACTGGTTTAATCTAGGGGGTCCAGCAGATATATTTTTCCGTCCTGAAAATAAAGATCAACTTATAGATTTTTTAAAAAAGATAAAAAAATTTGATTTAACAATTAATGTTATTGGAGCTGGATCAAATACTTTAATAAGAGATTCAGGTATCAAAGGTGTAGTTATTAAACTGAGTTCCAAGTTTTCTCAAATCAAATTAATTTCAGAAAATATTATAGAAGTTGGTGCAGCCGCACTTGATAGAAACGTTTCTGACTTCGCAAAAGAGAACAGTCTTGGTGGTATGGAGTTTCTATCTTGCATTCCTGGCTCAGTAGGTGGAGCAATTATAATGAATAGTGGATGTTATGGATCTGAAATATCACAAATTTTATCTTCAATTAAAATTCTTGATCGAAATGGAGTAGAGAAAGAGCTCACAAGAGATAAGATTGATTTTTTTTATAGAGGAAGCAATATTCCGGAAGAATACTTAATATTGTCGGCAAAACTAAAAGGAATTTTATCCTCTAAAGAATTAATTAAAAAAAAACAAGAAGAATTTATAAAAAGAAAAAAGATATCTCAACCAAGTAGAATTAAAACTGGGGGCAGTACGTTTAAAAACCACAAAGAAAAAAAGGCTTGGAAATTAATAAAAGAGTCAGGATGTGATAAATTTTCAATTGGCGATGCTAAGATATCAGAAAAACATAGTAATTTTTTCATAAATAACGGAAAAGCAAAAACTTCAGATGTTGAACAATTGATTAACAAAGTAAAAAGGGAAGTTTATAAAAAAACTGGAATTAATCTTGAACTAGAAATTAAAATTATTGGAGATGAAAAATAAAAAAGTTTTAGTTGTTCTTGGCGGAAACTCCGGAGAGAGAAAAGTAAGCCTAGAAAGCGGAAGAGCCTGTGTAAAAGCTTTAAAAAAAAATGGATATAAAGTATCCACTTTTGATCCAAAAAAAAAATCATTAAACTTAATTGATAAAAATAAAGTTGATATAATTTTTAATGCTTTACATGGGAAAGGAGGAGAAGATGGAATAGCACAAAGTTATTTTGAATACTTACGTATCCCTTACACACATTCTGGAATAATCAGTTCTTACAATGCAATGAATAAAGTTATTTCAAAGGAAATATTTAAAAAAAACAAAATTAATTCTCCTAGATATTTTGTAATTAAAAAGGAAAATTATAAAAGCAATAAATTAGCTTCACTTTTGAAAAAAAAAGGCATCAAATTTCCAATGGTTGTTAAACCAATAAACGAGGGATCTAGTCTTGGAGTGAATATTTGTAAAAATAGTATTCTTTTAAAAAAAAAAGTACAGTACCTTTTTAAACGATATTCAGAATTAATTTTTGAACCTTTTATTGGAGGTCAAGAAATTCAGGTTGCTGTTATTAATGGCTCTCCTTTAGGAGCCATAGAACTCAAACCAAAAAGAGAGTTCTACGACTATAAAGCAAAATACTCAAAATCTGCAAAAACGATACATATTATGCCAGCAAAATTAAAAAGATTAAAATACAAGCAAGCCATGCAAATAGCGACCAAAGCCCACAATGTCTTAGGATGTAAAGGAATAACTAGATCAGATTTTAAGTTTTTTAAAAATAAATTCTATTTATTGGAAATTAATACACAACCGGGAATGACTAGTTTATCCTTAGTGCCTGAAATTGCAAAATTTAAAGGAATATCTTTTGAAAAATTAGTTTTAAAGATATTACTAAATGCTGGCCTGAATAGATGAAAAAATCGTTTATAGGTTTTTGTTTACTTTTTATTCTAGTTAC
>JAOOKL010000018.1 GCA_028408025.1 Candidatus Pelagibacter sp.
TTCAAGCGTTACATAAAACTTTGAGTGATAAAGATTTAGATCAAATAAGTAAAAAAATTATTGATACAGTTAAAGTTAAAACTGGCGCTACAATCAGGTCCTAAATGTCGGATATACAAAGAATACGTAATTTTTCTATAATTGCGCATATTGATCACGGTAAATCAACGATTGCTGATAGAATAATTCATAAATGCGGCGGGCTTACTGAACGTGAGATGAGACAACAAGTTTTAGACTCAATGGATATTGAAAGAGAAAGAGGGATAACAATTAAAGCACAAACAGTGAAATTAAATTACAAAGCAAAAGACGGTAAAACATATCTTCTAAATATTATCGATACACCTGGACATGTTGATTTTGGATATGAAGTTAGCCGTTCACTTTCTGCTTGTGAAGGCTCATTGCTTATTGTTGATAGCACTCAAGGCGTTGAAGCCCAAACTCTAGCAAATGTATATCAAGCCTTAGAAATAAATCATGAGGTTGTGCCTATTTTAAATAAGATAGATTTACCAGCCTCTGACGTTGAAAAAACTAAGAAAGAGATAGAAGATGTAGTTGGTATAGATACATCTTCAGCTATTCCATGCTCTGGCAAAACAGGAGAGGGAATAGAGGATATTTTAGAGGCAATTATTAAAAAGTTACCTGCGCCCAAAGGAAAGAAAGATGAAAAACTTAAATGTTTATTAGTAGACAGCTGGTATGACAGCTACTTAGGAGTAGTTATTTTAGTTCGCGTCATTAACGGAAAATTAAAAAAACAGATGAAAATAAAACTAATGTCTAATAATCAGGAGCATGTAATAGAAAAAGTTGGAGTTTTTACACCTAAACCTATTGATATTGATGAATTAAATTCAGGTGAAATAGGATTTATTATTACTGGCATTAAGTCTTTATCTGAAACAAAAGTTGGAGACACTATTTGTGATGCTGCAAATCCAATAGACGACCCTTTACCTGGTTTTAAACCAAGCAAACCTGTAGTATTTTGTGGATTGTTTCCGGTGGATAGTTCTGAATATCAAAAATTGAAAGATGGATTAGCAAAACTTAAATTAAATGATGCAAGTTTCTCTTTTGAGCCCGAGTCCTCTAGTGCATTAGGCTTGGGATTCAGATGTGGTTTTCTTGGGTTATTACATCTTGAAATCATTACAGAACGTTTAGAAAGAGAGTTCGATGTTAATCTTATCACAACAACTCCAGGAGTAATCTATAAAGTTCATAAAATAAAAGATGAAGTTCTAGATTTGCAAAACCCATCTAATATGCCTGACCCATCACAAATATCTAAAATTGAAGAACCGTGGATCAAGTCAACAATAATTACTCCAGACGAATATTTAGGATCAATTATCAAAATTTGCCAAGACAAAAGAGGAATACAAACAAATCTTTCTTATTCTGGAAATAGAGCAGTGCTATCTTATGATTTACCTCTTAATGAAGTGGTATTTGACTTTAATGATAGATTGAAGTCCGTTTCAAGTGGTTATGCTAGTTTTGACTATGAAATTTCAGAATATAGAGAAGGGGATCTTGTAAAGTTAGGAATTTTGGTAAATTCTGAGCCAGTAGATGCATTAGCAATGATTATACATAAAGATTTTGCTCAGAAAACTGGAAGACAAGTTTGTGAAAAATTAAAAGATTTAATACCAAGACATAACTTTATGATTCCTGTTCAAGCAGCTATAGGAGGTAAAATTGTTGCAAGGGAGTCTATTAAAGGTTTTAAAAAAGATGTTTTGACTAAAATTCATGGAGGTGGAGCTACTGATAGAAAAAGAAAATTGCTAGAAAAACAAAAAAAAGGTAAAGCAAGATCAAAACAATTTGGAAAAGTTGAAATACCTCAAGAAGCCTTTATAGGAGTTTTAAAGATAAATAAAGAAACCTAATGAAAAAAAAGCTATTCATTTTTTCAAATGAAAATATTTATTCACAAAATAATCAGTTCTTTTGTGATAACATTGATCTTAAGTCCACTCCTGAGGGTTTAAACAAAGAATTCGAAGTAAATTTATTTGGAAGAAAATCATCTAAAAAAAGAACTCATCAAATCAAGATAAAAAAGATTAAAATTTTTAACAATATCTTTTCATATATATCAAATTTGACTCAAGCTGCTAAAAATAAAGAGGCAAAATATTTAATAATTTCTATTTCACCTTATACTTTTATCGTTAGTTTATTTTTAAGGTTTCTGGGGGTAAAGCCTACTATCTATCTTCGAAGTGATGGTTATGGAGAATATAAAGCGATACTTGGCCCACTTGGTCCTTTAATATACCATTTTATGTTAAGCACTGTATCATTATTTTCAAATCTTATAAGTGTTAGAAAATATATTTTAAGAGGAAAAAAAGGAAAAATTGTTAATCCATCTCAATTGGATACTATTTGGTTAAGAAAACCCAGAAATCTAGAAATAAAAAATTTTAAATTATTATATGTTGGAAGAATAAGAGTAGAGAAAGGGATTTTTTCTTTAACAAACTTAATTAAGAATAAACATAATATCTCTTTAACAATAGTTGGTGCTGAAAATCAAAAATCTTATAAAATTAATCAGAGCAATGTAAAGATAGAGGCCAATCAAAGCAATAAACAAAAACTTATTAAATATTATGACGATCATAATATTTTTATACTTCCATCATTCACAGAGGGACATCCAATGGTCATATTAGAAGCTCTAGCAAGAAGAAGGCCGGTTATAATCTTTGATGATATCAAGCACGTTATTGGTGACAAAAAAGGTATATTTGTAGCAAAAAGAAACTTTCTCGATTTAATTAGTGTTTTAAATCAAATTAAAAAAAATTATAAAAAGATTCAGAAAGAATTATCTATCAATAAACTTCCTACAAATAAAAAATTTATTGATCAATTAGCTAGTGCTATTAATGATTATGAACATTAGGAGAGGTGGCCGAGTGGTTGAAGGCGCACGCTTGGAAAGCGTGTAAACGGGAAACTGTTTCGAGGGTTCGAATCCCTCTCTCTCCGCCAATTTTTAATCCTTGTACAACCCAATACATGTTCATAAAATGAATTCGTTTGTCGTAATTATATGAAAAAATTTTTTATTCTAATAATTTTAAATTTATCCTTTTTTTCTGTTTTAAATGCAAAACAGTTTAAAACAAATTTACAATGCGATATTGAACTAAATGGAAAGTTTCTTGCAACCAAAACTTTTCCACTAGACTCTTCAAAGAATGACGGTTACCTGGATTATGTTGATGACAGCATCGTAGAATTTCATGAATCTATTCCAATGGACTCTAGCAATGATAAATGGACTATACTGTATTACCACATTGATCGATTCTCTGGTACTGGAAGGGTAGACGTATCAAATCAAATTAATGCCAAACAATTACTTAAACATATAAATGATGAGAAAAAAAAGAGAGGAATTCATAGAAGAAATAGACATCTTCGTTTAAAGGCGGGTTTAGATGACTCATATTCAGGTAGAGCTACGTGTTTTGCTGCAAAAAAATCATTTTAAAACTATTGTCAAACCTCCATTCATTATCCACATGCAACTATAAAGAGTCTTAAGATAAACGTTCGAATCGATTAAATTATTTACAAGGGCAGTGGAGGGAGACTGAAGCTGCCTTTGCCATTTATAGCCTTTTAATTCCAATCACTTTAAGATTAGCAGTATCTTCAATTTTTTTTATTGTTTGATCAATACTCATGATTACCGTTTTTTTCATCGGACCATAGGCGTGTATAAGCTTTTTATTTGATAAAGCTACAGCAACATGACCCTTCCAGTAAATAATATCACTTTTTTTTATCTTATTTAGTTTCATATTTTTTTTAAAATATCTTACTTGATCTTTCGCATCTCTCGGGCAAAAATTATTGTTAAAATTTAAAAAAACTTGAACTAAGGCTGAACAGTCAATCCCCTTAAATGATTTTCCTCCCCATTTATATTTAATATTTTTAAAAATAGAAATTTTTTTAAAAGGATTTTTCTCTTTAAACGATATAGGCTTCACATCATTTTTACTTATCCATCCGTTATAAAATTTATAAAACTTACCTTTAATATCTGTAACTTTTATTTTTGAACCAAATGATATTTCGTTAACTTTTTTTCTCTTATTTGGAAGGCTATAAACTTTTGACTTTAATAAATTTATTTTATGAGTTGGTTTTAGATAATTAGAAAATTTTTTATATTTAATATAACCCTTATAACCATCCTCTTTAATCTTAATTTTAAGCCACTTTTTACTCCGTTTTGAAACCAAAAAACTATCCCCATAAATCATCTGAGTTACAATCTCAGACTTTGCTGAAGGTTTTTTATAAAGATTTATAACTGTAAAATTATTTGTAAAATATTTAGTCATTTAACTTGAGCTTATCTTTTATCATATAAAGAAATACAAGAGATGGTATGACCATGACCGCTGTGATAATAAAAAATATTCCCCAGTCACCATTTAACCAGTCAACTAACGCTCCTGATGACGCTGCTAAAGTCGTTCTACCCGCTGTTCCTATCGATGCTAGCAATGCGTATTGAGTAGCCGTGTAAGTTCTATCAACTAGCATTGATATGAAGGCAACAAAAGCTACAGTTGCAAAAGCAGCAGCCATATCGTCAAATATAACCGCTATTGCAAATAATAATTCAGACTTTCCTGACCAAGCTAATAAAGAAAACAGCAGATTTGTTGAAGCCATTAAAATCCCAGAAACAAACATTGCTTTAATAACCCCAGAACGAATTGCAAATAATCCACCAAGCAAAGTGAATATAACAGTTGTAATCCAACCAAGTCCCTTAGAATAAAGAGCGATATCTGACTTCGTAAATCCTATTTCTTTATAAAATATAACTGACATTCTACCCAAAAATGCCTCACCAATTTTAAAAAGAAAAACAAAACTTAAAATTGCAATTGCTATTTTAAAGCCATTTTTTTTGAAGAAACTAATTACAGGGCCAATTACAGTTCCCGTTAACCAAGCAACAACTTTTGTGAGAATATTTGAAGAGCCAAGTTTACCTTCAATCATTTTATCAGTTTGTCTTTGACTTTCTGCCCTACTAACTGGTTGCGGTTCATTCACAAATAATAGTCCAATATTACAACTAATAATAATTATTCCTAAAACTAAAAATGTTATTTGCCAATAGTTTTGAAAACCTGCGTTTTGAAAAAACTCAGCTGCATTTAAAGCCACAACTCCCCCTAATTTGTAACCTGTCCACCAACCAACTACCGCCATAGCGGCGCCAGCTTGCATAGACTTTCCTTCATTTTCACCAATTTGTTCAATTCTTAAGGCGTCAACAGTTATATCTTGAGTAGCAGATGCAATTGCAATTATAAGGCCTATACTAATAACTAATGCTAAATTAGCAGTGGGATTTATTAAGCTCCAACAAACTAAACTTATTAAAATTACAGTTTGCATAGCTATTATCCAGCCACGTCTATGACCAACTTTCTGCGTTAACCATGGAATTCTAATTCTATCTATAATTGGAGCCCATAAATAATTGAAAGCATATACAGCAAATATTAAACCTGCCCAACCTATAGTGCTTCTACTTAATCCATCTTCTTTTAGCCAAAGACTTAAACTACTTCCAATTATTACCCAGGGAAAACCACTAATAGCTCCTAATAATAAAATTTTTACCATTCTTTTATCAAAATAAACTTTGAAGGACTCAGAGAATGATTCTTTTTTATAAATTTCCATAATTAAATATTAATCAATTTCTCCAAAAAGATGGAAAAAATAATACCAAAACCGCAAACAATTCTAGTCTTCCAAGCAGCATACCAACGGAAAGTATCCATTTTGACAAATTTGGAATTTCTTTATAGTTCCCATTAGGGCCAATTATATCTCCAAGGCCTGGACCCACATTAGAAATTGCACTTGCGGCTCCCGAAATCGCAGTTAAAAAATCTAAGCCAGAAATTGATAAAAGCATAGAGATTATTAAAAATATGAATAAGAAAGAGAAAATAAATATAATTACAGAATTGATAAAATTACTGGATATTTTTTGGTTGTTATATTTTGTTATTATAACACTATTTGGATAAATTAATTTTTTAATTTGGTTCAATAGAAAAATAAATAACATTTGAAGTCTAAAAATTTTAATTCCACAAGCAGTTGACCCAGCACATCCACCTATAAACATTAAAAATAAAAAGAAGATAAGCGAGAAATTTCCCCAGAGTCCAAAATCATCTGTCACATATCCTGTGCCAGACAATATAGATATAACATTAAAAGAAGATATTCTAATTTTGTCAAATATTGAACTCTCATAATTGATAAACAAAAGATATATAAACATTACGAGTACAGAAATTAAAATGAGATAAATAAGACCTCTTATTTGTATATCCTCAAAAAAAATTTTTTTATTTCCTTGCACAAATTTTAAATATGAAATGAATGGAATACTACCTAGCACTATAAATATACTTGCAATTATTTCTATATTAGAACTTTCAAAAAAACCTATCGACTTATTATGTGTAGCAAATCCTCCTGTAGCTATAGTTGTCATTGCATGAGCAATACTGTCAAAAATTGACATTCCAAATAACCAATAGGATGCACCACAAAAAAAAGTTAGAACTAAATAAGTAGAAATAATTATTGTAGCCACCTCAATTGTTCTTGGTAAAATTTTTTCTGTACTATCCGGTCCTTCCATTTTAAAAAGTTGCATGCCTCCCACTTTTAACAGCGGTAAGATTGTAATGGCCATCACAACTATTCCAATTCCACCTAGCCATTGAAGTATTGCTCTCCATAATAAGATACTTTTAGGACTATTGTCTAAATCTGTAATAATAGTTGCCCCGGTAGTAGTAATTCCTGACATACTTTCAAAAAAAGCATCACTAATAGTGAACTCTTCAGGCGATAATAAGAAAGGCAAACATCCAAAAACAGCTACCATAAACCAAGCTAAGGTTGAAAATAAAAAAGTTTGCCTCAGATTAAGTTTTAACTCATTACCTAAATTAGCTAAAACAAATAAAACTCCAATAAATATTGTAATAAAAGCTCCAGAAATAAAAGAATGGTTATTTTCTCCATATAATATTTGCACCAGATATGGAGCTAGCATTGATATACCAAGCACAACCAATAATATCCCAATAAGAAAAAAAACAGTTTTGTTTGTTGTCATAGTTTAAGACTATTTAAATAGTTATAAAATTCAACTTAATATCGAGTAATTATATCTGTATTTTACACATAAAATTTTATAAACCATTGTTATGCTTGATAACAACTTAATTCAATCGACTTCTTCATGGCCTTTTGTAGAAATCAGGAAGCTTTTAAAAGATAGAAAAGATTTAATAAAAGCTAAAAATAAAATTATTTTTCAAACAGGTTATGGACCTAGTGGCCTACCCCATATTGGTACATTTGGAGAAGTTGCAAGGACTTCAATGATGATCAACGCGTTAAATCATATCCAAAAAATAGATTACGAACTCATAACATTTTCTGATGATATGGATGGATTAAGAAAAATTCCAGATAATATTCCAAATGATGAAATTTTAAAAAATAATATTGGAAAACCCCTTACCTCAATTCCAGACCCATTTAAAAAATATAATAGTTTTGGTGAACATAATAATGAAATGTTAAAAGAATTTTTACATAAATTTAAATTCAAATTTAAATTTAAGAGCGCTACTGAAAATTACAAAAAAGGAGTTTTTAACAACAGCCTTATGCGTGTTTTAGAAAAATATGATGATATTATGAATATCATCTTACCCACTTTAAGAGAAGAAAGAAGAAAGACATACTGTCCATTTTTACCAATATGCCCAAAAACTGGTAAAGTGCTCGAGGTACCCTTATTAGACATGGATAAGAAAACTGGAAAAGTGATTTTTGATAATCAAGGAGAAAAATTAGAAACAAATATTTTAGATGGCAATTGTAAACTTCAATGGAAAGTAGACTGGGCAATGAGATGGTTTACTTTTGATATAGACTTTGAAATGTATGGTAAAGATTTGACTGAAAGCGCAATATTATCAAATAAAATATGCAGAACACTCGGAAAAAGTCCTCCAAACGGATTTGCGTATGAATTATTTTTAGATGAAAAAGGTGAAAAAATTTCTAAATCAAAAGGAAACGGAATATCTATTGAACAATGGCTTAGATACGCTTCTCCTGAAAGTCTCTCTTTATATATGTACCCAAACCCTAAAAGAGCAAAAAAAACTTTATTCTGCAGTAGTACCAAAAACCGTTGATGAATATTTGTTGTTGATTGAAAAGTTTACTGCTCAAGATGATAAAAATAAAATTATGAATCCTGTCTGGCATGTTCATAATGGAACTCCACCAAAAGAAAAAATTGTTATGTCTTTTTCCATGCTTCTTAACTTAGTGGGTTCTAGCAATGCTAACAATAAAGAAATAGTTTGGAAATTTATAAATAGGTTTCATAAAGAAGTTAAAAGAGAGAATCATCCAATTCTTGATGGTTTAACTCAATACGCAATAAATTATTTTAAAGATAAAATAGAGCCCAACAAAAGATTTAAAAAAGCAAGTGATGAAGAAAAGAAAGCCCTTTCTAATTTGGTTTTAAAACTGAAAGAAATTGATGAAACTTTAGATCCCGAGGAGATACAAACTCTAGTGTATTCTGTTGGAAAAGAAAATGGTTATGAAAAAAACTTGAGAGAATGGTTTAAATTAATATATGAAGTCGTGTTTGGTGTGGAAAATGGTCCTCGTATGGGCTTTTTTGTAAAATTTTTTGGACTTAAGGAAACAATTGGATTAATAAATGAAAAAATAAAATAATGTTCTCAATTTTAAGGCCTTATATATTCTCTTTGGACCCCGAAGTGGCACACGATTTAGCAATTAGATCACTAAAAATAAATATTTTACCAAAAAGTTTTTTTGAAGTTGATAATGAAGAGATACTTAAAACAAATTTATTTAATTATACTATTCCCAATCCTATAGGATTAGCTGCTGGATTTGACAAAAGTGCTGAGGTTTATAATTCACTTTTTAGGTTTGGTTATGGTTTCATAGAAGTTGGCACAGTAACCCCTAAAAGACAATTAGGGAATTCAAAGCCTAGAATATTTAGACTTGAGAAAGACAAGGCATTAATTAATAGGCTAGGTTTCAATAATCATGGTTCAGAAATAATTTCGAAAAGACTTTCACAAAATATTCCGGAGGGATTTCTCGGTATAAATATTGGACCCAACAAAGATACAAAAAATAAAGTCGAAGACTATTATATCTGTTTATCTAAACTCGCTTCATACTCTGGCTACATAACAATAAATATTTCTTCACCTAATACTGAAGGACTAAGAGATTTTCATGATCAAAATGAAATGGAAAAACTATTAATAGGATTAAATAAAATTAGAAAAGAAAAAAAGATTAATCAACCAGTCGTTTTAAAATTATCCCCTGATATAAGTGACAGCAAAATAAGTCCAATAATAGAATTAATCAAAAAATATAAAATACATGGTGTCATTATTTCAAATACCACAGATAAAAACCGGGAAAGTCTAATCGACTCAAAAAAATCTGAGATAGGAGGATTGTCTGGTCAACCATTAAAGAATATTTCAACAAAACTTATTAAAAAATTTTATAAAGAGACCAGAGGGAAAATTCAAATTGTAGGAGTTGGAGGAATTGACTCTGGTGAAAGCACCTTTGAAAAAATAACTGCAGGAGCTAATGCAGTACAATTGTATACTGGCATGATTTATAAAGGTCCAGGAATTGTTAAAAATATTAAAACTGACTTAATTTCAATTTTAAAAAAACATAATTTCAAGAATATTAAGGATGCAGTTGGAATTAATGCTTGACCGCTCTTTTAAGTAGAATTATATAGCTGTAGGAAAAATTATGTCTAAAAGATGCGAATTAACTGGAATATCACCTTTAAAAGGTCATAACGTAAGTCACGCAAAAAACAAAACTAAACGAAGATTTTTGCCTAACTTAAAAAAGGTAACTTTTAGAAGTGACATCCTTAAAAAAAATATAAAATTAAATGTCACTAATGCTGCCTTGAGAACAGTTGATTTCAAAGGTGGATTGGATAAATTTTTAATTTCAGCGAAAACATCTAATTTATCAAAAAAGGTTAAAAAGTTAAAAGCTTCGGTATCGTCTAAACTATAATTCATGAGTTTATTTTATAAACTGTCAATTTTGATGGGATTTATAGTAGTCTCCTCTAATTACTTAGTTCAATTTCCGATAACATATTATGGGTTAAATGAAATTTTAACTTATGGAGCGTTTAGTTACCCTATTACTTTTCTTATAACTGATTTAGCAAATAGAGCTTATGGCAAGACAGTTGCAAGAAAAATTGTTTATATTGGTTTTCTAATAGGCATTGTTCTAACCCTTTTTGTTTCAACAAATTTTTCAGATATAATATCTGTAAGAATTGCGATAGGGTCAGGCATTGCTTTTTTCTTGGCTCAGAACCTAGATGTTCAAATCTTTGATCGCCTTAGAAAAAAAACCTGGTATGTAGCTCCTCTAACATCTTCTATTTTAGGATCTATAACAGATACATTTATTTTCTTTTCTATAGCTTTTTATAAAACCGGCATACCGTGGGTAACACTTGCTCTTGGTGATCTAGCAGTAAAATTATTAATAGCTTTAGTAATGTTAATTCCATTCAGATTTCTTCTAAAAAATATCAAAGATATCTCTGAGAAATCAGTTGAGAAATTGATTTAATGAATTGTTTTTTTGTTTTTTTCAACAAATAAATCAGTTAACTGATTAATCATTACATCACCCAAATCTTGTACATCAGTAATCTTGATTGCTTGATTGTAGTACCTAGTAACATCATGACCAATACCAATGGCTAATAATTCTATGTTGGACTTATTTTCTATCCATTTAACAATATTCTTTAAATTAGTTTCTAAATAATCACTTGTATTAGTAGATAGCGTTGAGTCATCTACAGGAGCACCATCTGAAATTACCATCAAGATTTTTCTTTCTTCTTTTCTCCTAGACATCTTACTGTAAGCCCACTTAAGAGCTTCACCGTCTATATTTTCTTTAAGCAAGCCCTCTTTAAGCATTAAACCCATATTATTTTTTGCTTGTCTCCAAGGAGTATCTGCAGATTTATAAATTATATGTCTAAGGTCATTTAATCTTCCTGGAAAAGAAGGTTTGTCATTTTTCATCCATTTATCTCTCGATGATCCACCTTTCCAGTGTTTTGTAGTAAAACCTAAAATTTCAACTTTTACAGAGCATCTTTCAAGAGTTCTTGCAAGAATGTCTGCACAAATTGCTGCAACTGAAATTGGTTTGCCTCTCATTGATCCTGAGTTATCTATCAAAATTGTTACTAATGTATCTTTGAATTCCACATCTTTTTCTTTTTTAAAAGATAAAGAGTTAAAGGGATCCATAATAATCCTTGGCAATTTAGAAGTATCTAATAAACCCTCCTCTAAATCAAAATTCCATGATCGATTTTGTTTAGCCAAAAGCTTTCTTTGTAATTTATTAGCTAGTTTAGATATAAAATTTTTTAATTGTAATAATTGTTGGTCTAAATTTCTTCTTAACCTATTCAATTCTTCCTCATTTTCAAGATCTTCAGCTTTAATAATTTCATCAAATTCTTCTGTGTAGGATTTATATTTAAGGTCTCCTAAGTTTTTTTTGATGTTTTTTCTAAAATCAGTATTAGATTTGTCTTCTACCTCTACTTCTTTCCCGTCTTGATCAGACTCTTTCGTTTGATTTTCTAAATCTGGAATTCCTGATTCAATTGACATTTCATGTTGTTCTTGATCTTGCTTTTCAGCTTTTTGCTCTTGATTTTTTGGATGATTTTGCTTTTCATCTTTATTTTCTTCTTCATTTTTATCTTCATCTTCAAGATTTTCATCTAAACTCATGTTAGTTATTAAATCAGAAACTATAGAATTATACTGAGTTT
>JAOOKL010000019.1 GCA_028408025.1 Candidatus Pelagibacter sp.
TTTTTATAAAACTGATAAATGGAAAAATATTAATAAAGAGTCTCAAAAAGCATTTGAGTTTTTAATCAAAAAATTAAAAAAAAATATCGAAGTTTTCGATACACCATCATACTTTAAAGAAATTCCTAAACATCACCAAATTATTCATGAAACAGATCTGGCAAATAATTTTCAAGTCTATTACAAAAAAGATAAAAAAAAACTTTCCAAGGAAATGAGAGATGCTATAGAAAGGGGAATGAAATACTCAGCAAAGGAATATACTGATGCAATAGATTTTATGAAACAAAGTTACGAGTCTTACAAAGAAGTTTTTGAAGATTATCATGGAATTATTACCCCCTCTTCTAGCGGTGTGGCAGATAAAGGTTTAAATTCAACTGGCAGCGCAGATTTTCAAAAAATTTGGACATTCTTAGGTTTACCAACAATTTCATTACCTTTACTATCCGGAGAAAATAATTTACCTTTAGGTGTACAATTAGTTGGAAATAAACTCGATGACTTAAGATTTTTAGGTACAGCTAACTGGTTAGAGAGGAATTGTAAAGATGAATAAAATAACATCAATAGTAGGCTGTGTATTTTGCATCGCGTTTTTAATTGGTTTGGCAACAACCCTAACAAGATCAATGATGATTGGTTTTACAGATGTTCTGCCAGTTTATATTCTAATGGGCTTGGTAATAGTAATGATGTTATATGAAGCCTTTGGTGACAAAAAGAAATAATTTATATCCATATTTATTATTGTTTGTTCAGCCAATTTTTATGGCCTCAAACATTATTGTTGCAAGAGGCGGAGTGGAGTATGTTCCACCAGTTTCATTAGCATTTTGGAGATGGCTAACTGTATTTTTGATTTTAGCACCATTCTTTTTTGAAGAAATTATCAAAAGGAAGAAACAATTTAAAAAAGAGTCTTTGAAACTTTTTTTCTTAGGACTCACAGGCTGCGGAGTTTGCGGGGCATTTCCATTTATCGCAGGCATGTCAACTACAATGGCCAACATGGGAATAATTTATACTTCTTCGCCAATCTTTATTATATTACTTTCAGTTTTATTTTTTAAAGATAAAATAAATTTATCCAGAATTTTGGGTTTAATTATATGTCTCTTAGGAGTTTTAACTATAATTTGTAAAGGAGATTTAGCATATTTAATTAATTTTAAGTTTACCTCAGGTGACTTATGGATGTTAGGTGCAGCGATAGGTTGGGCTGTATATTCTATCTTTCTTATTAATTGGAAAAGTAGCTTTAGCCTAATGGCTAGGTTCACTTTAATAGCTTTTTTCGGAGCAATTTCTTTATTTCCTTTTTATTTAATAGAGGAGTCATTTTTTTTTAATACTTCTTTTAATGGTAATTTTTTATTTTGGGTTTTATTTGCCGCTATTTCTCCAGGGATAATAGCTTTTACTCTGTACACAAAAGTTCAAAAATATGTAGGCGCATCTTTAGCAGGATTTACACTTTACATATTCTCAATATATTCTGCAATTTATGGGATTATTTTATTTGATGAAATGCTTTTAAGTTTTCATTATTATGGAGCTGCGCTTGTATTCATCGGAGTTTATCTAGCTAGAAAAATTATAAAATGAAATATTTATACATAACACTCTCATCTTTTGTCGTCGCTTATTTAGCTGTATTAATTTTTATGTATTTTTATCAAAGAAATTTATTGTACCATCCTTCAGAAAATAATTATCAAAATAGCAAGATTCAATTTGATTACGAAGAAATTTTAATAAAAGTTGATGAAGAAATAAAACTCAAATCATGGCTTATCAAAAAAGATTTTGATAAATTTAAAACATTAGTAATTTTTCATGGAAACGCTGGTGATCTATCAAATAGAATTTATAAACTTAATGAGTTATCTAAATTAAATATTAATATTTTATTAATTTCTTGGAGAGGATTTAGTGGCAACAAAGGATTTCCAACAGAGCAAAATTTATATAAAGATGCTGAAGCATCGATAAAATGGCTTAATGGACAAAAAATCAATAACAATAAAATAATTTTGTATGGTGAGTCTTTAGGCAGTGGTGTTGCAGTAGAATTAGGTAAAAAAAATAATTTCAATAGCATTATATTAGAGTCTCCTTTCACTTCGATAGAAAACTCTGCAAAAATTTATTATCCTTATTTACCTATAAAATTACTTTTAAAGGATAGATATGACTCAATAAGTAAGATAAAATCGATTACTACACCAATATTAATAATGCATGGGGCGAAAGATGATGTTGTACCAATTTCTATGGGCAGAGAACTTTTTGAGAAAGCGAACAATCCTAAACATTCATATTTCACAAAAGATGACGATCATATGATGGAATTCAACTTAAATTTATTAGTTGAAATTGAAAATTTTATAAAAAAATATTAAGAATTTAACCCTAACAAAGCTTTAGCAAAATATTCTGCTTTAAATGGGTGTAAGTCGGTGTCTTTTTCACCCATTCCGACGGCTACAATAGGTAAATTATACTTTTTACAAATTGCTAAGATAATACCTCCTTTGGCAGTGCTATCGAGCTTTGTTATTATCAAGCCTGTAATGTTATGAATTTTACTAAATTCCTCAACTTGATTTAAAGCATTCTGTCCAGTAGTTGCGTCTAAAACTAAAATTACTTCATTAGGAAATTTCTCATCAATTTTTTTAAGAACATTTATTATTTTCTTATATTCCTCCATTAAATTTTTTTTATTTTGCAACCTGCCTGCTGTATCTATTAAAGCAACATCAATCTGATTTTTTTTTGCAAATTCTGCAGTTTTAAAAGCTACCGAGGCTGGATCACTATTAATTTCTGACTTAATTATATCTACTTTTACTTTTGCGGCCCAGACTTGTAGTTGATCTATTGCTGCTGCTCTAAAAGTGTCTGCAGCTCCAAAGACAACTGATCTATTATTGTCTTTAAAATACTTTCCAAGTTTTCCGATACTAGTTGTTTTTCCTACTCCGTTTACGCCTGACACAACAATCACAGCAGATTTTGCATTTCCCATGAGACTTAAATCTTTTTCGTACTTTTGAAGATTTATTGCTAATTTATCCGCTAAAAGTTTTAGAATTTCTTTGTGATCATCTAATTTTTTATCAACTTTAAAGTTTTCAAAATCTTTTCTAAGTTCTTTTGCAACATCAACACCAGCATCAGATGAAATAATTAATTCTTCAAATTCTGTGAGAACATTTTTATCAATTTTTTTTTTAGAAAATATATTTTCAAATCCCGCAGACAGTCCATCTGAACTTTTACCTAATCCTATTTTAAATTTATCAAATAAACCCATTCAAATTTCTAGTTTAGTTTGTTTTATTTCTGAAACTGGACCTTTCATAAATATATTAAGACTTTCATCTATTTTAATATTTAACTTTCCTTCTTCAAATTTAATATTGATATCATTTTTAGTTAATTTTTTTATAAATGCTGCTACAGCAGTAGCACAAGCAGCTGTTCCGCATGCTTTTGTTAATCCAGCACCACGTTCCCAAACATTTACTGTAATATTGTTTTCATTATCTATTCGGGCAAATGTAACATTTATTCTTTCAGGAAATAATTCATGATTCTCTATTTTAGGTCCTAATATTTTAAGATCATATTCAAAACAATCTTTAACAAAAAAAACTATATGTGGATTTCCTACATTTAGGCAAAATCCATCAGTAAATTTTCTGTGATCAATATTTAAAGTTATATTTTTATGATCTAATTTTTCTTTTAATGGAATTTTTTTCCATTCAAATATGGGTTTCCCCATTTCTAGCTGAACATCATAATCCCCAACAATTTTTGCATTAAGTAATCTATTGTTTGTTTTTAACTTAATCTCTTTATTATTTAAATCTTTGCTTAATAAGTAAGCCACGCACCTACTTCCATTTCCACACGCACTTACTTCACCTCCATCAGAATTAAAGATAGTTATTGGAAATGTGTTATTAATTTCTTTTTCAATAAATATTATTTGGTCGAATTCAATATTTCGGTGAAAAGATTTGAGATTTCCTAAATGAATTATTTTTTCTCTAGGTATGTCTATGGAGTTTTCTCTTCTATCTACAATAATAAACCTATTACCTAAACCGTGCATTCTAAAAGCATTAATCAAAGGCATAATAGTAGATTAGTATAATTATTCATTGACTTTTAAAACCCCAAATTGTAGTTTTCATGAACTTTCCGCAAATACACACGTTTTTGCGGTGCTCTTGAAAACAAGAGTGTCGACACTAGTCAGCGAAGGTTCGCCCACTAGTGCGATAGGCGTTGGGTGTAATAAAAATGTTTGAAAATTTAACAAATAAATTAGAAAGTATTTTTTCTAAGTTAAAAAGTGCTCCCTCATTAACAGAGGGACAGGTTGACTCTGGTTTAAAAGAGATACGATTAGCTTTATTAGAGGCTGATGTAGCTTTACCAGTTACAAAAGAATTCATCGCGAATGTAAAACCAAAAGCTATTGGTCAAGAAATTATTAAATCAACATCTGCTGGCCAGATGATAGTAAAAATTGTTTATGATGAACTAGTTAATATTTTAGGTTCCAAAAATGAGGAGCTTAACTTTAAAGCTGTACCTCCAGTCTCAATTTTATTAGTTGGATTACAAGGTTCAGGAAAAACTACATCTGCAGCTAAGCTAGCTAAAAATATTGAGACAAATTACAAAAAAAAAGTAATGGTGGTTAGTTTAGACGTTTATAGGCCCGCTGCCCAAGAACAACTTAAACTACTTGCCGAAGCAAATGGGATTCAATGTTTGCCGATAGTTGAAAAGCAACAACCAATTGACATTACTAAAAGAGCATTAAATGCTGCTAATCTTAATGGTTCAGACATTATAATTTTCGATACTGCAGGAAGAACCCAGATAGATTTACCTATGATGTCTGAGATTAAGCAAATTAAAGACATTACAAAACCAGCAGAAACAATTTTAGTAGCTGACTCATTGACAGGACAAATAGCTGTTAATGTTGCAAAAGAGTTTGATACTGCAGTTAATCTTTCTGGAATAATTCTTACAAGGGTTGATGGTGATGCGCGAGGCGGTGCAGCACTAAGTATGAAACATGTCACTGGAAAACCAATTAAATATATTGGTGTAGGAGAAAAAATTACTGATCTTGAGCTTTTTCATCCTGACAGATTAGCTAACAGAATTTTAGGAATGGGCGATGTAGTTACTTTAGTAGAGAAAGCTCAACAAGATTTAAGTGAAGAAAAAATTAAAGAAACAGAGGATGAATTAAAAAAAGGTATATTCACAATGGACTCATATCTTGCTCAGCTAAGACAAATGAAAAAAATGGGAGGTATGGAAGGAGTAATGTCTATGTTGCCAGGAGTAAATAAAATGAAGGCAAAAATGGACCAAGCAAATATAGATGAAAAAATGTTAGTGGAAAACGAGGCAATTATTTTATCAATGACGAAAAATGAAAGAGAAAATCCAAAAATTATTAGCGGGTCTAGACGTAAAAGAATTTCAATAGGAGCAGGCGTTGATGTCTCAAAAATAAATAAACTATTAAAACAATTTAAAATGATGTCAGACATGATGAAAAAAATGTCTCAAGGAAAAAAAATTCCATCTGGAATGATTCCAGATGAAATGCTCGATCAACTAAAATGAAAGGTATAATATGTTAAGGATAAGATTATCAATGGGGGGAGTAAGAAAAAGACCTATTTACAAAATAGTAGTAGCTGACGGAAGATATCCAAGAGATGGAAAATTTATTGAGAAACTTGGATCTTATAATCCATTATTGCCAAAAGATAAAAAGGAAAGAATTAAAGTTGAATTTGAAAGAGTAAAATACTGGATCAGTAAAGGTGCTCAACCGACTCTAAGAGTTTCAAGAATATTAGGAGAAATGCAATTAATGCCGATGCCTAAGCCTGGCAACAATCCTTTAAAAGCTGTTCCTAAAAAAGATAGAAAAAAGGAAACTAAGGAGGAACCAAAAGCAGAAGCTAAAAAGGAAGAACCAAAAGCAGAAGCTAAAAAGGAACAACCAATTGACATTACTAAAAGAGCATTAAATGCTGCTAATCTTAATGGAAAAGGAACAACCAAAAAAGGAACAACCAAAAGCAGAAGCTAAAAAGGAAGAACCAAAAGCTAAGTAAGGAACATATTTATGTTTGAGGTAAAAATCTTTACTCTATATCCAAATTTATATCCTGGACCTTTGAATTCCGGACTTTATAAAAAAGCACAAGAAAAAAAAATTTGGAATTTAAAAGTAATTGATATTAGAGATTATACAACAGATAAACATCGAACAGTTGATGATACTCCTTTTGGTGGTGGTAGTGGAATGTTATTAAGGCCAGACGTTGTAGCCTCAGCTTTGGACCAAAATTTAAACAAGGAAGATCAAATTATATATTTATCTCCTAAAGGAAAAAAATTAGATCAAAGTAATGTAAAAGAATTCAGTAAGAAAAAAAAATTAAACATTTTATGTGGTCACTTTGAAGGAATAGATCAAAGGCTTTTGGAAACAAGAAATATACAAGAATATAGCATTGGTGATTTTATATTATCTGGAGGCGAAACAGCTTCTTATGTTTTGATTGACTCTATTATTCGATTGTTACCAGGAGTTTTAGGTAACGAAAATTCATCTAAAGAGGAAAGTTTTGAAGATAATTTATTGGAATATCCTCAGTATACAAAACCTCAGAATTGGGAAGGAAAAAGTACTCCTGAAGTACTTTTATCAGGCGATCATGCGAAAATTAAAAGCTGGCGTTTATCACAATCTGAGGCTATAACACGTCGCCAGAGACCTGATCTTTGGAAAAAATATTTAAATAAAAAAAATGAAAAACATTGAAGACATAAATAAAGAAGCAATAAAAAAGATTGTTGCAAATAAAAAGATTACTGAATTTTCCTCAGGAGATACTATTAAGATAGGAGTAAAAATTATTGAAGGAAAAAGAGAAAGAATTCAATATTTTGAGGGGGTTTGTATAGCTAAAAAAAATAGAGATTTGAACTCGTCATTTACTGTTAGAAAAATTTCATTTGGCGAAGGTGTTGAAAGAACTTTTGCACTTTACAGTCCAAATATTGACTCAATTAAAGTAATAAGAACAGGAAAAGTACGAAGAGCAAAATTGTATTATCTAAGAAGTAGAAAAGGAAAATCAGCAAGAATTTCTGAAAAAATCAAAAAGAAAATTGGGATTGATGTTTCAACTCAACTAGATATACCTGAAAAAAAAGCAGAAACAGTTTCTAAAGAAGAAATAAAAAATGATGAGAATAAAGAAGCTGCAGTAGAAAAAGAAAAAACTAAACTAAAAGTCGAAGATAAAAAATAATCAAATTTTTTATGTCTAAAACTCTATATGATAAAATATGGGAAAATCATCTTGTACACCAGCAAGAAGATGGTACTTCATTAATATATGTTGATCGTCATTTAGTTCATGAAGTTACAAGCCCACAAGCTTTTGAAGGATTAAGAATACAAAAAAGAAATGTTAGACGACCTGAGTTAACTTTAGCAGTTCCTGACCATAACGTACCAACTACAGATAGATCAAAAGGAATCAACGACACAGAGTCTAAAATACAAGTAGATACTTTAAGAGAAAATTGTAAAGAGTTTGGAGTAAAACTTTTTGATGTTAATGATAAAAGACAAGGAATAGTCCATATCATTGGACCCGAACAAGGATTTACCCAGCCCGGAACAGTGATAGTCTGTGGAGACAGTCATACAGCCACTCATGGTGCTTTTGGTTCACTAGCTTTTGGAATAGGAACATCTGAGGTCGAACATGTTCTCGCTACGCAAACATTAATTCAAAAAAAATCTAAAAATTTAAGAATTAATGTAAATGGAAAATTACCAATAGGTGTGACTGCAAAAGATGTAATTTTAAAAATTATTGGCACTATTGGAACTGCAGGGGGCACTGGTTATGTAATTGAGTTTGCTGGTGAAGTTATCAGAAATTTTACAATGGAAGAGAGAATGACTGTATGTAATATGACCATAGAAGCTGGAGCTAGAGCTGGATTAATAGCACCAGATGATAAAACTTTTGAATATTTAAAAGGAAAAACAATGTCCCCTAAAGGAGATAAGTGGGACAATGCTGTAAAGTTTTGGAGGTCGTTGTATTCAGATAAAGATTGTAAATTTGATAAAGAAATAAACATTGATGGAAAACAAATAGAACCTCTTGTAACCTGGGGAACTTCACCTCAAGATGTATCACCAGTTACTGGAATGGTGCCAGACCCTAATAATGAAACCAACCAAGACAGAAAAATGGCTATGAAAAGGTCTTTAGAATATATGGGTTTAAAAGCGAATACAAAAATTTCAGATATAAAAATTGATAAAATTTTTATAGGCAGCTGTACAAACGGTAGAATAGAAGATTTAAGATTGGCAGCAGGGTTGTTAAAGGGAAAAAAAATAGCAAGCAATGTCAGTGCTATGGTGGTGCCTGGATCAGGACTTGTAAAAGCTCAAGCTGAAAAAGAAGGTCTACATAAAATATTTCAAGAAGCTGGCTTTGAATGGAGAGAACCAGGTTGTTCTATGTGTTTAGGTATGAATCCTGACCAATTAAAACCAAAAGAGAGATGTGCATCAACATCAAATAGAAATTTTGAAGGAAGACAAGGAAGAGGCGGAAGAACCCATTTGGTTAGTCCTGGAATGGCAATTGCTGCTGCGATTAAAGGTCATTTGTCCGATGTAAGAGAGATACAATAATGGAAAAATTTTCAAAATTAAAAAGTATACCATCATACCTTCCGTTGCAAAATATTGATACGGACATGATAATTCCAAAGCAATTCTTGAAAACAATTAAAAGAACTGGATTAGGTAAAAGCTTATTTTACGAAATGCGATATGACGAAAATGGTAAATTATTAAAAGATTTTATTTTAAATAAAGAACCATATAATAAGTCTAAAATTCTTTTAGCAGGAAAAAATTTTGGATGTGGCTCTTCTAGAGAACATGCTCCATGGGCGCTTTCTGATTTTGGAATTAAATGTATTATAAGCTCAAGTTTTGCTGATATTTTTTATAACAATTGTTTTAAAAATGGTATTTTACCAATAAAAATAAGTGAAGAAATAATTTTAGAATTATCAGAATACTCAAAAAGAAAAGAGGAAATTAAAATTGATTTAGAAAATCAACAAATTTCTTTTGGGAACAAGACCACTAAATTTGAATTAGATAGCTTTAAAAAAAAATGTTTAATCGAAGGACTAGATGATATTGATTTATCTATGAAAAAAATTAAACAAGTTGATAATTTTGAAAAAAAATTAAACTTAGAAAAACCTTGGATTATGATTAATGAGTAAAAACAAAAGTAGAAAAATTTTGTTATTACCAGGTGATGGTATTGGTCCTGAGGTAGTAAGAGAGGTTAAAAAAATTTTAGAATGGTTTAATCAAAGCAAGTCTTTAGACTTCAGCTTCGATGAAGAACTTGTAGGCGGAGCGTCTATAGATACAAACGGAATTCCAATCACAGATGAAGTTTTTTATAAATCACTCCAGGCTGATGCTGTAATATTAGGAGCTTGCGGTGGTCCTAAGTGGGATAAGTTGGAGTTTTCTAAAAAACCAGAAAGAGCTATCTTGAAACTTAGAAAAGAACTTAAATTATTTGCTAATTTAAGACCAGCAATTTGTTTTAAACAACTAGTTGACGCTTCTACGTTAAAACCTGAAATAGTCTCTGGCCTCGACATAATGATTGTCAGAGAATTGACTGGGGGAATTTATTTTGGTGAACCTCGAGGAATTGAGCCAATAGAGAATAATCAAAGAAGGGGTATAAACACTCACACTTACACTACAAGTGAAATACAAAGAATTTCAAGAGTAGCTTTTGATTTAGCAAAAAAAAGAAGAAACATTGTTACCTCTTGTGACAAATTTAACGTTATGGAGGCTGGAGTTTTATGGAGAGAGGAAGTTCAAATACTAAAAGATAAAGAATATAAAAATGTTGAATTGAATCATATGCTAGCTGATAATTGTGCAATGCAGCTTCTACGTAACCCAAAACAATTTGATGTTATACTCACTGATAATCTTTTTGGAGACATGTTGTCAGACGAGGCAGCTATGTTGACCGGTTCCGTTGGACTTTTGCCGTCAGCCTCTCTTGGAGCAAGAGATAAAAATGGTAAAATTAGATCTTTATATGAACCAGTTCATGGTTCAGCTCCAGATATTGCAGGAAAAAATATTGCAAATCCAATTGCAACAATATTAAGTTTATCTATGGCATTGAGATATTCACTTAATCTTGAAAAAGAGGCAGATTTACTAGACGCTGCAGTTCAAAAGGTGTTAGATGAGGGTTATAGAACAAAAGATATAATGTCTAAGAGCAATAAAGAGCTCACCACAACTGATATGGGTGATGCAATTATCTCAAAATTGAAATAAAATAAACAATCATATGAATTTGGCGATAATCGGTGCTACAGGCAACGTAGGTAGAAAAACATTAGAAGTTTTAGAGAAGTCATCAATAAAAATTGATAATATTTTTTTAATAGCTTCAGAAAAAAGTGTTGGAAAAAAACTGTTTTTTAAAAAAAAAGAAATTGTTGTTGAGCAATTAGAAAAATATGATTTTGCAAAAGCAGAAATAACTATTTTTGCGGCAGGGAGTGAAATAGCAAAAAAATGGGTTCCTGAAGCTTCAAAAAAAACTATTGTAATAGACAACTCTAGCTTTTTCCGAATGCAACACGATGTTCCTTTAATAGTTCCAGAAGTAAATTCTGAAAGGTTGAGCAAACATAAAAATATTATATCG
>JAOOKL010000002.1 GCA_028408025.1 Candidatus Pelagibacter sp.
CCATTAATTGGTAGAAGTTCTTTTGGCATCACGCTCGTTAAAGGAAGCATTCGAGTACCTAATCCAGCTAATGGAATAATAGCTTGTTTTATCATATGATTCTTATATTAGTTATTATCATTACAATAAAGAAATGAAAATATTTAAAAATAAATATAAATTACAGAAAGCCATCCTAAACCAAAAAAACTTATCTTTTGTACCAACTATGGGTGGTTTGCATAACGGCCATATATCTTTGATCAAAAAATCAAAAAAATTTAAAGGTAAAAATATTGTTTCAATTTTTGTTAACCCAAAACAATTCAATAATAAAAAGGATTATTCAAGTTATCCTCGCAATTTAAATAAAGATCTATCAATACTTAAAAGATTAAAAGTTGATTACGTTTTTATTCCTAATAAAAAGGAAATTTTCTCATTTAAACCAAAAAATAATATATACTTGGATAATTTCTCAAAAAAGCTATGTGGTTCTTCCAGAAAGGGTCACTTTAAAGGAGTTTTAAATATTGTTAATAGATTTTTGGAAATTATTAATCCTAAAAAAATACTTTTAGGAACAAAAGATTATCAACAACTTTACTTAATAAAGCAACATATCTCTAAAAGAAGAATCAAAACTCTGGTTGTCAAATGTAATACTATTAGAGAAAAAAATGGAATGGCTTGTTCTACAAGAAATAAACTTCTTAGCAAAAAACAAATTAAAATAGGATCCAAAATTTATAATTATTTAAATAGGTTAAAAAAGAAATCTGTTCTCAATGTCAACAAAATGAAAAAAGATATTAAAAACTTTGGAGTGAGAAAGATTGATTATTTGGAAATTTATAATTTAAAAACTCATAAAAAAGCAATTTTAGTAAATAAAAATACAAAAATTTTTATTGCTTATTATCTGGGTAATATCCGATTAATTGATAATTATTAAGTTAAAAAATAATAAGATCCTAACCCTAAAAACGATAAAAAACCAATTACATCTGTAATTGTTGTTACAAAAACACTTGATGCTAATGCTGGATCAACATTCATCTTTTTTAATGAAACTGGAACTAAAATCCCAAATAAGCCTGCTACAATCATATTTAAAATCATTGAAATACCAATCAATAGTGAAAGACTTATCTCTTTAAACCATAATTGAACAATTACAGCTGTGATAATTGCAAAAATAATTCCATTTAATACTCCTATTATAAACTCTTTACCTACAACTCTGTTAAAATTACTTGTAGATAATTCTTGTTTAGCAATTGCTCTAATTGTAACTGCTAATGTTTGCATTCCTGCATTTCCTCCCATAGAAGCCACTATTGGCATTAAAAAAGCAAGAGCTACCATTTGTTCAATTGATGCTCCAAAATTACTGATTACCCATGTGGCTAACAAAGCTGTGAAAAGATTTAATAAAAGCCAATTAAATCTTCTTTTAGTTTTTATGATAACGCTATCCGTTATTTCTTCATCTCCAACACCAGCTAATCTTAATGCATCTTCTTCGGCTTCTTCCTGAACAACAGTGACAACGTCGTCTGCTGTTATCATTCCAACTAATTTATTATCCTTGTTCACCACACCGGCTGAAACTAAATTATAACTTTCAAACGTATGACCAACCTCCTCCTTATCCATATTAACTGATATTAAAACTGGCATCTCAATCATAATGGAACTCATTTTTGAATCTCTAGGTGTTCTTAAAACTCTTGATGATGGAACAGTCCCAACAGGTTTGAATTCATTATCAACAATAAAAATTTCTAAAAATTCTTTTGGTAAATCTTTATTCTCTCTTAGATAATCTATTGTTTGCCCAACACTCCAATTATTTGGTACTGCTGTAAACTCTCTTTGCATTATCCTAGCTGCGGAGTCTTCGGGATAACTTAAACCCTCTTCTAAAAGAAACTTATCCTTTGGTGGAAGTTTTTCTAAAATTGTGTCTTTTTTCTCTTTTTCAAGATTTTCTAATATTTTGATAGAGTCATCTGACTCTAATCTTTTTATAATCTTTATAATTGAGTCTACAGATAGTAGTTGTAGAACTTCGCTTTGAATAGACTCATTTAGTTCAATAAATATATCAGGATCTAAGTTAAATTCTTCTAACTCAATTAATTTGATCCTAGTCTCATTAGTTAAATTTTCAATTAAATTAGCTACATCTGACTCATGTAAATCTTTTAGAGTTTGATTGATAAATTTAATGTCACGAGATAAAATTTTTTCACTAAAAGTATTGATAAATTCTTTGTTAAAATCTAAATTGACCTTTTTGTCCCCAGTAGATTTAAGTAAAGTCATAAAAAACCTCTAATTGTTTTTTGAGACTAATAGTCCATATAATGATAAAATTCAAACTAAATGAACATAGAAATCAAAATAAGTAAAAGACCTATTTCCTACACAAAAGCAATCAACTTTATGAATAAACGTGTAGATGATTTAAAAAAAAACAAAAATAGGGAATTATTATGGATTTTAGAGCATCCTACTAGTTACACAGCTGGAATTAGGTTTAATAAAGAAGAAATATTAGATAAAAAAATAAAAATTATTAAAACAAACAGAGGAGGAAAAATAACTTTACATAATCCCGGACAAAAAATTATTTATCTGATTTTAAATTTAAATAATAGAAAAAGAGATATTAGAAAAATTGTCACTATAATTGAAAATAGTATAATTGAGTTCTTAAAACTTTATAAGCTTAATGGAAAAACTGATAGAAAAAATGTCGGTATCTGGGTAAATAAAAAAAAGATTGCAGCAATAGGTTTAAGAGTTTCTCGATGGATAACTTATCATGGTTGTTCTATTAATATCAACAACGATTTGAGCGAGTATTCTAAAATTTTACCTTGTGGCTTAAGTAATCAAAAAGTGACTTCTGTTATTAACGAAAAAAAAATTATAATTAAAGATGTTAACAAAAAACTTTCAGATATTTTTATAAAAAATATTAAAAAATTTTGATGTTTTTATCTAAAAAATTTTCAAAATGTTCGTTGTAAGGAGCTTTAAAATTGTACTGGATATTATCTATCATAAATTTTATTTTATATGCATGTAACATTAAATTATTATTTTTCTTTTTTTTTTTAATCAGATTATTTCTTTGGAAATATTTGTCGTCACCGACTATTGGATTTCCTAAATTATAAAGTTGTTTTCTTAATTGATGTTTTCTTCCAGTTATTGGATTTAATTCTACATAAGTATAATTGTTTGAAGATTTTATTACTCTAAGATTTGAAATTGCTTTTTGAATTATCTTTTTTCCTTTTTCGTATAAAATCAAATTATCTTTTAAAATAAGTTTATTTTTGGAAATATTTCCATGTGTTAAAGCAATATAGGTTTTGTGTATTTTTCTTATTCTGAACAGAGATGTAAATAATTGTGCATATTCTCTTGTTTTAGCTACTATCATTACACCAGAAGTTTCTTTGTCTAGTCTATGAACTATATAAGGTTTTTTATTAAAAAAATATTTTGTATCTTTAAGTACATCAATAATATTTTTAAATGATTTAGTGCCTGATTGAACAGGTATTCCAGCTGGCTTATTTATAACTACGAAATTATCATTATTTTCAATAATATAATCATCGTAAGAGTTGAGTTCTTTATTGGAAGGTTTGTACTTTATAATCTTTTTTTTATCATTAGGTGTGAATTTTGATATATCAAATATTTCTATTTTGTCTCCAACTTGAAGTCGATAAGATGTTTTTGTTTTTTTCTTATTTATTTTTACTTTTTTTAATCTGATAATTTTTTGAATTAAAGATTGTGGCAGATTAATAATCTTTGTTTTAAACCACCTGTCAAAACGCGAATTATTATAATCTTTTTCAACTATATAGAACTTGTGCATATAGAACTAAAATTATTTAGTTGCTACTTTTGGTTCAGCTTGCTTTTCCTGAGATTTATCTTTTGACTCAATTTTTTTCGGTTTATCAACTTTTTTAGCTTCTATATTTCTATCAACTAATTCAATAACCGCCATAGGTGCATCATCGCCTGTTCTAAAACCTGCTTTTAATACTCTTGAGTAACCTCCCTTTCTGGAATTATACCTTTTTGAAAGTTCATCAAAAACTTTTGAAACAGATTGTTTATTTTGAAGTTTTGAAAAAAGTTTTTTTTTATTACTTAATATATTCTTTTTGCCTATAGTTATTACTTTATCAATTTGTGGTTTTAACTCCTTAGCTTTAGGCAAAGTTGTAATTATTTGCTCATATTTTATTAACGAGTTAAGCATATTCTTAAACATAGCTTTTCTATGTTCACTTGTTTTGTTTAATTTTCTATAGCCTATTCCATGTCTCATTAGTAATTATTTTCCTCAAGTTTTTTGGATAACTCTGCTATATTATCTGGAGGCCAATTGGGTATTTCCATACCTAAATATAAAGACATAGTGTTTAAAACCTCTTTAATTTCATTCAATGATTTTCTTCCAAAATTAGGTGTTCTTAACATTTCTGGTTCCGTTTTTTGAACTAAATCTCCAATATAAATTATATTATCATTTTTAAGACAATTCATTGATCTTACTGAAAGTTCAAGCTCTTCAACACGCTTTAATAAATTTCTATTAAATTCAGGTTCAGTAGATTTTACTTCTTTAATAACTTCCTGTGGATCCTCAAAATTTACAAACATTGCCAATTGATCTTGAAAGATTCTAGCAGAATATGCAATAGCATCCTCTGCAGCAACTGTTCCATTTGTTTCGACTGACATAACTAATTTATCATAATCTAACGCGCTACCCTCTCTAGTATTTTCAACTGAAAAAGAAACTTTTTTTACAGGACTAAATAGAGAGTCTATTGAAATTAATCCTAAAGGACTGTCTTCAGATTTATTTTTAGGTGCAGATACGTAACCCTTTCCTGTGCTTATCATAAGCTCCATATGAAAATTAGTTTTTTCATCTAAGTTGCAGATCGTTTGTTCAGGATTTAAAATTTCAATTTCTGGGACCAAAGTAATATCTTTTGCTTTAACTTCTTTAGGACCTTTTATGTCCAAAATTATTTTTTTAGGATTAGTAGAGGTAGATTTAATAGCTAAATTTTTTACATTTAAAACTATATCAGTTACATCTTCTCTTACACCTTTAATAGATGAAAATTCGTGCAGAACACCATCAATTTGTATAGCTGTAACTGCTGCTCCTTGAATTGATGACAGCAATATTCGTCTAAGAGAATTACCTATAGTTTGACCAAATCCTTTTTCTAATGGTTCGGCTATAACCTTAGCTACTGTTTTATCCTCATTACTTGTTATCTCAAGTTTATTTGGTTTGATTAACGCTTTCCAATTCTTGTCGATTATGTTTGATGTTGTTTGCATTTATACTCTCCTTCTTTTAGGTGGTCTCGCACCATTATGTGCCATGGGTGTTTTGTCAGTTATTGATAAAATTTTAAATCCTCTTGATTGTAAAGATCTTAAAGCAGTTTCTCTACCAGAACCTGGTCCTTTGACTTCAACAGTCAATGTACGCAGACCTTGCTCATAAGCTTTTGCACCAGCATCATCTGCTGCAACTTGAGCTGCATAAGGTGTGGATTTTCTTGAACCTTTAAAACCTTTAGCTCCAGCTGATGACCAAGAAACAACATTGCCACTTTCATCCGCTATAGAAATTATTGTGTTATTAAATGTAGAATAAACGTAAGCAATACCAGAAGTAATATTTCTTTTTATCTTTTTCTTCTTTTTAAAAGAACTTTCTTTTTTTACCGTTTCACTTTTTTTAGTGTCAATCTTTTTCTCTATTTTTTCTTCTTTTTTATTCATTAAATCGATTTACTATTTTTTAAGTGGTGTTAGTTTTTTTCCAGCTATGGCTATTGCTTTTCCTTTACGAGTTCTCGCATTGCATTGAGTTCTTTGTCCTCTAACTGGCAATTTTTTTTTATGTCTAGTACCTCTATAACAAGCTAAATCAACAAGTCTTTTAATATTTACAGAAATTTCTCTTCTTAGATCTCCTTCAACTTTATGATTAGCGTCTATAAATTCTCTAATTTTTAAAACCTGTTCTTCACTTAACTCATTAACTCTTTTTGATGCGGGTATCTCTAACTTTTTGCAGATCTTTTTAGATGAATGAAGACCTATACCATGAATATAAGTGAGAGCTATACTTACAACTTTGTTTTGTGGAATGTTTATTCCTGCTATTCGAGCCATATTATAATGAGTTAAAGTTCCAAAGCCGTATTTATATTGCCTAATTATTTAAAGTCAACTCTATATAAGGGCAATTATATCGCTAATTTCTTTATTTATTTGATCTATGGACCTCTCACCGTCAATCACTTTTAATAAATTCAATTTTTTATAATGTTCAATTACAGGCTCAGTAGATTTCTCATAAGTATTATACCTTTTTACTGCTATTTCTTCATCATCATCTGCTCTTTTTTCCAAAGTTCTTCTTTCTAAAATTCTTTTTTTTATTGTTTCCAAACTTACAGATAGTTTTATTACTAAATCAATCTTTTGTTTATATTTGATTAGTAAAGTTTCTAGATTTTTAACTTGTTGTAAACTTCTTGGGTATCCATCAAAGATAATCTTATTTTTATACATTTCATTTTTAATATATTTTTCAATCAGTTCAGAGACTATTTCATCTGAAACAAACGACCCAGAATTTATTATAGGAGAAATCTTAATTCCTAGTTCAGTTTTTTTTTTTATTTGATCTCTTAATATTTCTCCAGTTGAAAGCTGAAATAAGTTATATTTATTTGAAATAAAATTAGATTGTGTGCCTTTGCCAGCTCCAGGTGGACCAAATATAATTAGGTTCATAAACTAATTATTTACCAAATTTAGTCTTTCTGATTAAAGACTCGTATTGAGAACTCATTAATCTTGTTTGTACTTGAGTAACAGTATCCATTGCAACTACTACAACTATCAAAATAGAGGTACCTCCTAAATAAAAAGGAATAGGATATTTAGCTATTAAAAATTCAGGCATCAAACATACAAAAGTTAAATACATTGAACCCACTGTAGTTAATCTCATTAAGATCGTCTCTATATATTCTGCTGTTCTTTCTCCAGGTCTTATACCTGGAATGTAACCACCATATTTTCGTAAATTTTCTGCAGTTTCTTTTGGATTAAAAACAATTGATGTATAAAAAAAAGAGAAAAAAATTATTCCTGATGCATACAGCAACATATATAAAGGTTGGCCTTGGGTAAACATCGATGATATTTTCATAGATAGATCTGACTCTGCAAAACCAAAATTTGTAAGTGTTATTGGTAACAATAATAATGCTGACGCAAAAATGGCAGGAATTACTCCAGCTGTGTTAATTTTTAGTGGTAAATGTGATGACTCTCCTCCGTACATCTTATTACCAACTTGTCTTTTTGGATAATTTACTAAAATTTTTCTCATAGCTCTTTCAAAAAAAACAATAAACAATACTAACAAAATTACTAAAATGAATATTCCCACTATCATAATTGCAGAAAGAGCTCCTGTTCTACCTAATTCAAATGTAGACGCTAATGCTCTAGGTATTTCAGCTACTATTCCTGAAAAAATTATTAGTGAAATTCCATTACCTACTCCCCTCAAAGTTATTTGCTCTCCTAGCCACATTAAAAAAGTAGTACCTGCTACCAAAGAAATTGTAGTAATAATTCTAAAAGTCATTCCAGGTTCAATGACTAAGTTACCAGCGTTTTCCAAACCAACAGAAACACCATAACCTTGTAATGCTGCAATTAACACTGTTCCGTATCTTGTAATTTGAGTTATTTTTTTTCGACCCATTTCTCCTTGTTCTTTTAAACCTTTAAAATAATCTGAGACACCAGTTAATAATTGTACAATAATTGAAGAAGAGATGTAGGGCATGATACCTAATGCAAATATTGCCATTCTTGTTACTGCTCCGCCAGAAAACATATTAAACATGCCTAATAAACCTTTTTGACTTGACGACATAATTTCTTTTAAAGCAAGCGGATCTACTCCTGATAAAGGAACATAAGTCCCTAACCTATAAACTATCAATAATAAAACAGTAAATAATATTCTGTTTTTTAGATCTTTTGCCTGACTAAAGGCACCAGGTGTATTTAAGCTTTCACTGGACATAATTGTCTATTTTTTAATTATATTGATTTTACCACCTGCTTTAACAACTTTTTCTAATGCTTGTTTTGAAGCATAGTGAGCAGTAATATCTATTTTGATTTTTAATTCTCCGGCTCCCAATATCTTAAGTTTTGAAAAGTTTTTATTTATTATTCTATTCTTTTTTAATGATAGCAAGTCGATTGAGCTTATTTTTCTTTTTTCAGCAATATTCTGGATTTTGGATAAATTAAGTATAGCTATATTAGATTTATTAAAAATTTTAAATCCTCTTTTTGGCAATCTTCTATATAAAGGCATTTGCCCGCCCTCAAAACTTTTAATTGCAACACCTGATCTGGACTTTTGACCTTTGTGACCTCTAGAAGATGTTTTGCCTCTACCAGAGCCGATACCTCGACCAACTCTAATTTTATTTTTATTATTCTTTATTAAACTATTTAATTCCATTATTTAGCCTCTCTTTTCACAATTATATCAGATATTTTTTTTCCTCTTATTGCAGATAATATTTTAGGTGAGTTTTGTGATTTGAGTCCGTTAACACAAGCTTTTAACACGTTATGCGGATTAGATGAACCTAAGGATTTTGCAACTACATCTTGAACCCCCAAAACTTCACAAACAGAACGTATAGCACCACCAGCTATAATACCAGTACCAGCTGGGGCGGATCTCATAAAGACTTTTCCTGAACCATTTTTCCCTTTAACGTCATGGTGTAAAGTTCTGCCCTCTTTTAGAGGTATTTGTATTAAGTTTCTCCTCGCTACTTCAGTAGCTTTTTTTATAGCATCTGGTACTTGTTTAGATTTACCTTGACCAATCCCCACCGAACCTTTTTGATTACCAACTACAACTAAAGCTGCAAAACCAAATCTTCTACCACCTTTTACTACTTTAGTTATCCTGTTAATGGCTACTAGTTTTTCTTTTATATCACTCTCTGTTTTTTTTATATCAACCATATTAAAATTTTAACCCATTTTTTCTAAGTGTTTCAGCAAAAGTCTTTATTCTCCCATGATATCTATATTCACCTCTATCAAAATATACTTTGCTTATATTTTTATCTTTAGCTCTCTTAGCTAGCATTTCTCCTATTAAATTTGATTTTTCCATTTTCTTTGATTTATTTTTTTTGACATCTTTTTCAATAGACGATGCAGATACAAGAGTTTTCTTTGATTTATCATCAATAATCTGGGCAAAAAAATTATTTAGAGATTTTTTTACAGAAATGCGATATTTGTTTGTGTTAACTGATTTAAGTTTTTTTCTATTTCTTAATTTTCTTTTTATTTTGTTGTTTATTTTTTTCATTTATTTCTTTTTACCCTCTTTTCTTAAGATAAATTGACCCTTTTCTGTAATACCCTTTGCTTTATAAGGTTCAACAGGTTTTAATCCTTTAATATCAGCTGAAGTTTTTGACACTAAATCTTTATCAACACCGCTAATTTTAATCAATGTCTGTTTCTCCACTGTAATCTTAATATCTTTTGGTATTTTGAAATTTACATCATGACTAAATCCTATTTGTAAATTCAAATTTTCACCTTTAATACTAGCTCGAAATCCAACACCGCTTAACTGCAATGTTTTTTCATGGCCCTGAGATACACCTCTAATGGCATTATTTATTAGACTTCTATAAGTACCCCACATGATACTTGTTTTTTTATCAATTTTTTTATCTATAGGTAGAAGTTGAAATTCATTATTATCATTGAGTTTCGATGAAAAAATTTTATCATTAATTGTTAATGATTTAGTTCCTTTAGGACCACTAATCACAAGATTACCACCTTCGATTTTGACAGAGGACTCTTTTGGTATGATTATATTTTTTTTTCCAATTTTTGACATTAAAACACCCTACAAATTATTTCACCACCAACATTATTTTTTCTAGCCTCTGTGTCTGACATAACGCCCTTAGGTGTAGATAAAATTGCCAGTCCTAAGCCATTCATAACTTTGGGAATGCTGTTTGCTCTTGAATAAATTCTTCTACCTGGTTTTGAAATTCTTTTAATTTCTTTTATTACTGGAAACCCTTCATAATATTTTAAGTTTATTTTTAAAGTAATTTTATTATTTTCATTTTTTTCAATATAATAGTCTTTTATGTAACCTTCATTTTTTAAAATTTTTAATATATTTTGTCTGAAATTAGATGAAGGTATATCTACAGAGTTCAATGATCTAAGTTGACCATTTCTTATTCTAGAAAACATATCTCCTATTGGATCTGTTAATGTCATATTCCTCCTACCAGCTTGATTTAGTTATACCCGGAATTTTGCCAGACGATGCCATGTCTCTTAAAGCAATTCTAGATATTTTTAATTTTCTATAAACACCGTGCGGTCTCCCTGATACCTCACATCTGTTTCTTACTCTTATTTTTGAAGAGTTTTTTGGTAATTTATTTAATTTAAGTTGAGCTGCAAATCTCTCTGATAATTCAAGTTTTTTATTTTTAATAATCTTTTTAAGAGCTGCTCTTTTATTTTCAAATTTTTTAACCAATTTTATTCTTTTTAAGTTTTTTTGAATTGCACTTGTTTTAGCCATTTTTACCTCAGTTTTTTTTGTTGTTTAGTGGAAAATTAAATTCTTTTAATAGTTCTAAAGTACCTTCTTTATTCTTACTAGTAGTTACTATAGTAATATCTAATCCTCTTATTTTATCTACTTTATCAAAATTTACTTCAGGAAAAATTATATGCTCTTTAATACCAAAAGAATAATTATTTGAATTATCTATTCCCTTTGGTGTTAATCCTCTAAAATCTTTAATTCTAGGAAGGGCGATGTTAACTAACCTATCAATGAACTCATACATTTTGTTAGATCTCAAAGTAACTTTTACTCCCGCATTTGAGCCTTTTCTTGTTTTAAAATTGGAAATCGATTTTTTAAATTTTGTAATTACTGGCTTTTGACCTGTTATCAAAGACATATCCTCGATACAAGATTTTATTTTTTTTCCATCTGATGCATCTTCACCCAAACCCATATTCAAAATGACTTTTGATACTTTTGGAACCTCATGTTTATTTTTTAAGTTTAATTTACTAGCTAATTTGCTAATAATTTCTTTGTCGTAAGATGTTTTTAGTCTTGGTATCATTTTTTACCTACTGTTTTCTTTTCTTTTTTGTTTTGATCTATATTTTTTACATTGGATAAATGTATAAAGTTTTCTTTTGAAATAATTCCACCCTTGTTTTCTTTTGTAGGTTTTAAATGTTTTTTAATCATATTTATAGATTTGATTTTCAACCTTTTTAATCTTCTATCGATTTCTAAAATTTCTCCAGTTTTGCCTTTATCTTTTCCAGAAATAACTTTTACCTGCATTCCCTTTTTTACAATCATCTTTAAAGTACCTCCGGTGCAAGAGAAATAATCTTTGTATGTCCTCTTGTTCTTAATTCTCTTGTAACGGGACCAAAAATTCTGGTACCAATTGGTTCGCCCTTTTCATCAGTCAATACAACAGCATTTGTATCAAACTGCACTTTTGAACCATCGTCTCTATAAATTTCTTTTCTTGTCCTAACAACTACCGCTTTGTGAACTGCCCCTTTTTTAACTTTCCCTTTTGGTATAGCGTCTTTAACACTTATAACTATTAAATCTCCTACTGAAGCATATCTTCTTTTCGAACCACCCAATACCTTTATACATTCAACTCTTTTGGCCCCAGTATTATCAGCTACCATTAATTCTGTTTGTACTTGTATCATTTATTCATTACCTGCCATGTTTTTTTTTTGGAAATAGGTTTGCATTCAATAATAGAAACAGTTTCACCTTCTTTATATTTATTTGATTCATCATGTGCATGATATTTTTTTGTTCTTTTGATTACCTTCTCATAAAAAGGATGTTTAAATTTTCGCGTTACTTCCACTACTATAGTTTTATTATTTTTTGCACTTGTTACTATACCTTTTAAAATTTTTTTACTCATTTTGAATTCTTTACAGTTGTATATAGTCTAGCTATATTTTTTTTAATTTCACTATATTGAGCAGAGTTTTCAACTTGATTATTAATCTTTTTGAACCTGATGTTAAATAAATCTTTTTTTAAAGTAAGTATTTTTCTTTCAGCTTGGTCTCTTGTCAATTTTTTATCTTCTTTTTTTTTTTTCATAATTTTATCTTTTTATAAATTTCGTCTTAATAGGTAGTTTTGCTGATGCTTTATAAAGAGCTACTTTAGCAACATCTTCAGTTACTCCATCAACTTCAAAAATTATTCTCCCAGGTTTTACTCTACAAGCATAATATTCTGGTGAACCTTTACCTTTTCCCATCCTAACTTCAGTAGGTTTTTTTGAAACAGGGATATTTGGAAAAATTCTTGTCCATACTTTTCCGGTTCGTTTCATATATCTAGTAAGTGCAACTCTTGCTGCTTCTATTTGTTTACCAATAATTCTCTCAGGTTCTATAGCTTTTAACCCAAACTGCCCGTAATTAAGTCTTACTGCTCTTGAAGCTTTACCATGTATTCTACCCTTGAAAGCTTTTCTATATTTAGTTCTTACTGGTTGTAGCACTTTTAACCCTTTCTTTTTTTTCCTTATCGACGTCTTTAGCCATTAATTCTCCCTTATATATCCAAACTTTAACGCCTATTATTCCATACGTAGTAAGCGCTTCTGCAAAACCGTAATCTATATCGGCTCTTAATGTATGAGATGGAATACTACCTTCTCTCAACCACTCTGTTCTCGCTATTTCATTCCCTGCTAATCGTCCACTTAGCATTACTTTAATTCCTTTTGCGTTTAATCTCATTGCAGATTGCATAGCCCTTTTCATTGCTCGTCTGTAAGCAATCCTTTTGACTAATTGTTGTGCAATATTTTCAGCTACTAAATTTGAATTTAATTCAGGTTTTTTAATTTCTTTAATATTTACATTTACATCGTCGCTTTCAGTAATTTTCATAATATTTTTTTTTATTTTTTCTATGTCAGCACCCTTTTTGCCTATTACAAATCCTGGTCTTGATGTATGAATTGAAACAATACATTTTTTTGATGATCTCTCTATTATTATTTCTGAAACTCCTGAATTTACAATATTCTTTTTTATATATTTTCTTATTTTAAAATCCTCTATCAAATATTTTCCAAAGTCTTTTTTCTTTGCAAACCAAGTAGAGTCCCACCCTCTGTTAATACCTAATCTTAAACCTATAGGATTTATTTTTTGTCCCATTATTTATTACCCTTTTTAATTTTTTTTTCTTCTAGAACTATAGTAATTCTACTAAATGGTTTTTTTATTGGACTAGCTCTTCCTTTAGCTCTAGGTCTAAATCTTTTCATTACTAATGATTTACCAACATAAGCTTCTTTTACGAAAAGATCATCTATATCATATTGATTATTATTTTCTGCATTTGATATAGCTGATTTAACAGTTTTGCTTACATCTTTAGCTATTCTTTTTCTAGAAAATTCCAAGTCTCTTAATGCTAAGTCAGCTTTTTTACCTTTAATAAGGTTGCAGACCAGTGATAATTTTCTAGGACTACATCTGACGTTTTTATTAACTGCTTTTATTGTTGAATTATTTTTTTGCATCCGAAGCTCCTGGTTTTGCTGGCGTAGCAGAAGTTGATGCTACCGCTGCAGCTTTTTTATCTGCTGGAGTATGTCCTTTAAAAGTTCTAGTTGGTGCAAACTCTCCAAG
Source organism: Candidatus Pelagibacter sp. (assembly GCA_028408025.1). The sequence continues at coordinate 13,891 of JAOOKL010000002.1, forward strand.
TTTATGTCCAACCATTTCTTCTGATATAGTAATTGGAATAAATGACTTTCCATTGTGAATCATGAAGCTATGTCCAACAAAATCTGGAATTATTGTTGAGTTTCTTGACCAAGTTTTAATAGGTTTTTTATTCGGTGTATCTTTAAGCTTATCAATTTTTTTTAATAAACTTGGATGTACAAATGGTCCTTTCCAAACAGATCTAGTCATTACTTTCTTTTTTTCCTTCTAGTTATAATTAATTTGTCACTTCTTTTAGGTCTTCTAGTTTTTAATCCTTTAGCTGATTGACCCCAAGGAGAAACGGGACTTCTTCCTCCAGAAGTTTTTCCTTCACCCCCTCCGTGTGGGTGATCAACCGGATTCATTGCAACACCTCGAGTTTGAGGTCTTTTTCCTCTCCATCTATTTCTTCCAGCTTTACCAATTTTAATATTTTTTTGATCAGGATTAGAAACTACTCCAATAGTAGCTATGCAACTACTATTGACTTTTCTAGACTCTCCAGAAGACAATTTTAAAATTGCATAATCGCCATCATAGCCTGATAAAGTTATTGATGAACCAGCTGATCTTGCTAATTTTCCGCCATTACCTGGGATAAGTTCAACATTATGTATAAGTGTCCCTGGAGGTATATCTTTTAACTCTAGTGAATTTCCAATCTTGATTTCTGCATTTTTTCCAGAAATAATTTTATCACCTTGTTTTAAACCCTGAGGACAAATAATATATGCTTTTTCTTTATCCTCATAAGTAAGTAAAGCTATATATGCAGTTCTATTTGGGTCATATTCAATTCTTTCTACTGTCGCAGAAATATTTTTCTTTTTTCTGAAAAAATCTATTATTCTAAATTTATGTTTAGAACCACCACCAATATGTCTTGAAGTAATTCTTCCATAATTATTTCTTCCCCCTGTAAAATTTTGACCTTTTGTAAGTGGTTTATATGGTGAACCTTTCCATAGTGAACTTTTGTCAACTACTACTGTGCCTCTAGTTGATTTAGTGTAAGGTTTAAAAGTTTTTAGAGCCATATTTAAATTCCAGTTGTAAGGTCAATACTTTGACCTTTTTTAAGTGTTACAATTGCTTTTTTGTATCCACTTTTATAAGTTTTTTTACCCTGTCTCATTTTTAGTTTTGATTTTCTATTAATTATATTTACTTTAATTACATTAACTTTGAATAATTTTTCAATATTTTTTTTAATTGTTTTTTTATCTGCTTTTTTATGAACCTTAAAAACAGTTTTATTTTGTTCGGACAAAATGGTTGCTTTCTCAGTAATTATAGGACTTCTAATTGAATCAATATGGTTAATTTTTTTCATTTAGAATCCTCTCTTGAATATTTTTTATTGAAGTAGATGTCATTATCACATTTTTATACTTTAAAAGATCATAAATATTTGCTCCAATTTCATTTATTAACTTAATGTTCTTAATATTTCTGGCTGATTTATTTATATTCTTAAGAGATCCTTGATCAGAAATAATTAAAGCATTCTCCAAGTTATTATTTAAAAGAAACTTGTTGAATTCTTTTGTTTTTTTAATTTCTTTTTTTACATCAGCAAGAATATGTAATTTTTTATCTGAGTTCTTTTTAGATAAAGTTTGGGCAAATGCTAACTTTCTGACCTTTTTATTAATTTTTTTAATTTTATATACAGAACCTTTAGGACCATGAGCAACACCTCCACCAACAAATATAGGAGCTTTTCTACTTGCATGACGCGCTCCCCCACTACCCTTTTGAGCTACAATTTTTACCGTTGATCCTCTAATTTGATTTCTTTGTTTTGTTTTAGCTAATCTAGGTTTCGCATGATTTAGTTGCCAATCGATAACAAATTTTATTAATTTGTGATTTACTTTTAATTTAACCATCTTATCTGAAACCTCTATAGTCTCAGATTTTGAACCATCAATATTTAACAACGGAAATTTCATTTATTTTTTTCCTTTGGTTGCTTGAGCTTTTTTAATTTTAGCCTCATATTTTTCTAAAACTGTTTTTTTGGATATGTTCTTAACTGACTCTCTAATATAAACTGTAGTGTTTTTTGATCCAGGTATAGATCCTCTTAAATAAATTAAATTATTATCAAAGTCAGATTTAATAATTTCTAAGTTTAACATTGTTCTTAATTTATCACCCATATGGCCTGCCATTTTTTTTCCTTTAAAAACTTTTCCTGGGTCTTGTCTTTGTCCTGTAGAACCATGAGATCTATGAGATACGGAAACACCATGTGATGCCCTCAAACCTCCAAAATTCCATCTTTTCATTACTCCAGCAAATCCTTTTCCAATAGTTTTTGACTTTACGTCAACAAATTTTTTGTCTTTAAAAATCTCTAATCCAAATTCATTTCCTTCTTTGTATTGATCAACTTTTTCAACTCTATATTCTTTTAAAATTTTTTTAGGTTCAGTATTTTTTTTGGCAAAATAACCTTTCATTTGTTTTGTGAGTTTTGAGTTCTTTAGTTTAAAAAAACCAACTTTTATTGCATTGTAACCTCTTTTTTCACTACTGATTACATCTAAAACCCTTCCTTTCTCAACTTTAATTACTGTTACAGGTATAGACTGTCCACTTTTCATAAACTCACGTGTCATCCCAATTTTAGTACCTATTAATCCTAAGCTCATATTATATCTTTATTTCTATATCTACCCCAGATGCTAAATCTAATTTCATTAAAGCTTCTACAGTTTGGGGTGTTGGTTCAATTATATCTATAAGTCTTTTATGTGTTCTTGACTCAAATTGTTCTCTACTTTTTTTATCGATATGTGGTGATCTTAAGACAGTATATCTTTCTATTCTTGTGGGTAAAGGTATTGGCCCTTTAACTTGTGCTCCGGTTCGTTTAGCAGTATTTACTATCTCTTCGGTAGAAAGATCTAAGATCTTATTATCATATGCTTTTAAATGTATTCTAATATTTTGATTTTCCATAATTAAGCTAATTTTTTTGTTACTTCATCTTGAACATTTTGAGGAACTTTATCGTAATGACTAAATTGCATTGTATATTGAGCTCTTCCTTGTGTTGAAGATCTTAAGTTATTTATATATCCAAACATATTTGCAAGGGGAACAGTAGCCTGGATAGCAGTGGCATTCCCTCTTGCTTCAGTCGAAGCAACCTGACCTCGTCTACTGTTTAAATCTCCTATTACATCACCCATAAAATCCTCTGGAGTCACTACTTCTACCTTCATCATAGGCTCTAATAACTTTAATGATGCTTTATTGCATGCTTCTCTGAAACACATCCTTGATGCAATTTCGAAAGCTAGAACACTTGAATCTACATCATGATGTAAACCATCTAAAATAGTTACTTTATAGTCTATGACTGGAAAACCAGCGAGTATACCACTATCAGCAACACTCAAAACCCCTTTTTCAACTCCTGGAATAAATTCTTTAGGTATAGCTCCACCTTTGATTTTATTTTCAACTTCTCTACCTTTGCCTGGTTCTAATGGTTCGACACTCAAAGTTACTTTGGCAAATTGACCAGATCCACCACTTTGCTTTTTATGTATATAAGTTACTTCGGAAGAACCTAATATTGTTTCTCTATAAGCTACTTGTGGTGCACCTACATTTGCTTCAACTTTAAATTCTCTCTTCATTCTGTCAACAATTATATCTAAATGGAGTTCGCCCATGCCTTTAATAATTGTTTGTCCAGACTCTTCATCAGAAGTAACTCTGAACGAAGGGTCCTCTTTAGCAAGTCTGTTAAGTGCTTCACCCATTTTTTCTTGGTCAGCTTTTGTTTTAGGTTCAACAGCAATTTCTATTACTGGGTCAGGAAATTCCATAGGTTCTAACAAGATAGGTTTTTTTTCATCACATAAAGTATGCCCCGTGATAGTGTGTTTTAATCCGGCTAAGGCAACTATATCTCCAGTCGTGGCCTCCTTAATATCCTCTCTACTATTAGCATGCATTAACAACATTCGACCCACTCTCTCACTTTTTTCTTTTGAAGAGTTGAAAACTGATGTCCCTGCTTGTAACTTACCTGAATAAATTCTTATAAATGTTAGAGAGCCCACAAAAGGGTCATTGGCAACTTTAAACGCTAAGGCAGAAAATGGTTCATTGTCCTCAAATTTCATTTGTAATTTTTCCTCAGAATTGATTTTTGTTGCTTCAATTGAGCCTATATCTTTAGGGCTAGGAAGATAATCAATAACTGCATCAAGCAATGGTTGAACACCTTTATTTTTAAAAGCAGATCCAGTTGTGATAGGAACAAAACTAAAACTCAAAGTACCTTTTCTAATGCATTTAATTAAATCAATTTCGGAAGGCTCTTTTCCATCAAGGTAAGTCTCCATAAGTTTTTCATCTTGTTCCACAGCTGCTTCTACTAAGTCTTTTCTATATTTATCTGCTTTTTCTTTTAAATCGGTTGGTATATCAACATATTCAAATTTTGCGCCAAGATCTTCGTTTTGCCATACAACACCTTTCATTTTTACTAAATCAACTACACCTTTTAGATCCGCTTCAGAACCAATAGGTATTTGTAAAACTAATGGATTGCAGCCCAATCTTTCTTTTATCATGTCAACACATCTGTAAAAATCAGCTCCTGTTCTATCAAGTTTATTCACAAAACAAATTCTAGGTACTTTATATTTGTCTGCTTGACGCCAAACAGTTTCAGATTGAGGTTCAACACCAGCAACACCATCAAACACTGCCACTGCACCATCTAAAACTTTTAAAGATCTTTCTACTTCAATTGTAAAATCTACGTGCCCTGGCGTATCGATAATATTTATTCTATGGTCTCTCCAAAAACATGTTGTAGCTGCTGAAGTAATAGTGATCCCTCTTTCCTGTTCTTGTTCCATCCAGTCCATCGTTGCTGCACCATCATGTACCTCACCTATTTTATGACTTTTTCCTGTATAATATAAAACTCTTTCTGTTGTAGTAGTCTTGCCAGCATCTATATGGGCCATGATTCCTATATTTCTATATTTATCTAAAGTATATTTAGTAGCCATAATCTATTACCATCTAAAGTGAGCGAAAGCTTTATTAGCTTCTGCCATTTTATGAGTATCTTCTCTTTTTTTAATTGCTGAACCTTTGTTTTGTGACGCGTCTAAAATTTCAGCATATAATTTATCAGCCATTGTTTTATTTTTTCTTTTTCTAGTAGCATCCATTAACCATCTTAAGGCTAAAGCTTGTGCTCTTTTTGATTTTACCTCAACTGGCACTTGGTAAGTAGCTCCACCAACTCTTCTTGACCTGCACTCTAAATTTGGTTTAACGTTGCTGATAGCTGTATTGAAAATTTTTAATGGGTCTTCTTTATTCTTTGATTTAATTTTATCTAATGCATCATAAAGAATTTTTTCTGCCGTAGATCTTTTTCCATCATACATTATTGAGTTTATAAATTTGGAAATTACTTCAGAATGAAATTTTGGATCGGGATATACTTTTCTTACTGGAGCTTTTCTTTTTCGAGACATAAAATTATTTTGGTTTTTTTGCTCCGTAGAGCGATCTTCTTTGTTTACGATTTGTAACACCCTGGGTATCTAAATTTCCTCTTAAAATATGGTAACGAACTCCTGGCAAATCTTTAACTCTTCCGCCTCTTAACAAAACTACCGAGTGTTCTTGTAAATTGTGTCCTTCACCAGGAATATAAGCGGTAACTTCAAATCCATTTGATAGTCTCACTCTAGCAACTTTCCTTAAAGCAGAATTAGGTTTCTTTGGTGTAGTAGTATATACTTTTACACACACCCCCCTTTTAAGTGGTTGTCTTTCCAAAGCAGGAACTTTGTTCCTTGATATAGGTTTTACTCTGCTTTTTTTAATCAATTGATTAATTGTAGGCATAGAAAATATTTTGAAAGCTGAAGTAAAATAGCCTGGGTGCTCTTTTATTGTTAGTGTTTAAGACTATATAATGTCTTACTTCTAACATTCAAAATGAGCCGTAAACTAACATCGAATTGGTAAAAGTCAATATTCTGGATCTGTAAAATATAAGTAATTAATTGCTATTTTGCTTTGTTTTAAGCTGTTTGTTCGGGTGTCGCTGATTCAGTCTCAAGCTGTTGCTTTTTAAGCTCTTCTAGCCTAGCTTTATCTTGTTCTCTAGCTTGTTTGTCCCAATCAATTTTCGTAAGTCCTGTTCCAGCAGGTACTAATCTTCCTACAATAACATTTTCCTTTAAACCTTCTAATCTATCAGTTTTTCCTTTGATAGAAGCGTCAGTCAAAACCCTTGTGGTCTCCTGGAAAGAGGCAGCAGAAATAAACGAATTTGTTTGTAATGAAGCTTTTGTTATACCAAGCAACACTCTTTCGAATGTTGCAGGTTTCTTTTTATTTGCTCTTAAATCTTCGTTAATCTTATTTATATCTAATAAATCAATCACCTCACCAACTAAAAATTCAGTGTCACCTGGATCTTTAATTTCAACTCTTTTTAACATTTGTCTTACGATAGTCTCTATGTGTTTATCATTTATTACAACACCTTGGAGCCTATAAACTTCTTGAACTTCACTTACAAAATATTCTGTTAATTTTTCTACTCCTAAAATTCTTAAAATATCGTGAGGGGCTGGACTTCCGTCTAATAAATATTCACCTTTTTTTATCTTTTCACCTTGGTTAAAATTAACATGCTTACCCTTTGGAATTAAATAATTAGAAGTTTCTCCATTAGCCGAAACAATTGAAATTTTTTGTTTACCTCTAACTTCTTTACCAAATTCAATTACTCCATCATTCTCGGCTATAATTGCACTATCTTTAGGTCTTCTAGCTTCAAATAATTCTGCTACTCTTGGTAAACCTCCAGTGATATCTTTTGTTTTTGATGTTTCTTTTGGTAATCTTGCTAAAACGTCTCCAGCAGAGATTTTTTGTCCATCCTTAACTGACAAAATTGTATCTGGCACTAAGTAATAACGTGCTTCATTTCCATCTGCTTTTTTAATTATCTCCCCTTTATCATCTCTTAAAGTTATTCTGGGTTTAAGTTCAGAATTTTTTGACAACGATTTCCAATCTGTAACTGATTTAGATGATAACCCAGTAGCATCATCAAGAGTTTCTGTTAATGAAAGACCTTCGGTTAAATCCATATAATTTACAATACCTCCAGTTTCAGCAATCACAGGCAATGTGTAAGGATCCCACTCAGCTATTTTTTTTCCTTTTTCTATAATTTCACCATCTTTAAAAAATAATTTTGATCCGTAGTTAACTTTATAAATTGCTAATTGTCTTCCGCTATCATCTTCGATACTAAGTTGAGTATTACGACCCATTACTATTATATTTTTTTTAGAGTCTTCGATTAAATTTTTATTAATTATATTTAATTTTCCTTTTGTTTGAGAAATTATTTGTGATTCTTCTTTTATTTGAGCAGTACCTCCTACATGAAAGGTTCTCATTGTAAGCTGTGTACCTGGTTCACCAATTGACTGAGCAGCAATCATTCCAACAGCCTCACCAACACTTACAAGTTTTCCTCTTGCTAAATCTCTTCCATAACTCATTGCGCATACACCTTTAGTAGAGCCGCAAGTAATAACTGAATAAACATTGACTGATTTCACTCCAGCTGCATCAATTTTCTCACAATCGTTTTCATCAATTAATTTTTCTTTTTTGATAATTATTTCACCAGTGACAGGATTCTTTATATTTTCAGCTATAACTCTTCCTAAAACTCTTTCTGATAAACTTACTAAAATATTTCCACCTTCAATTATTTCAGAAATAGTTACAGATGATTTAGATTTACAATCACACTCTTTTTTAGTGATTTGTACATCCTGTGCTACATCACATAATCTTCTTGTTAAGTAACCAGAGTTGGCTGTTTTTAAAGCAGTATCTGCTAAACCTTTTCTAGCACCGTGAGTAGAATTAAAATATTCTAAAACAGTCAATCCCTCTTTAAAATTTGATATAATTGGAGTTTCAATAATTTCACCAGAGGGTTTAGCTATTAGACCTCTCATACCCGCTAATTGTTTCATCTGCGCTTGTGAACCTCTCGCACCTGAGTCTGCCATCATATAAACCGAATTAGTTTCAATTCTGTCGTTATCATAAACTTTTTCAGCTGATGAAATTTCTTTCATCATCTCATTGGCAACTGTATCAGTGCATTTAGACCAGACATCAACAACTTTATTATATTTTTCACCTCTAGTAATTAAACCATCTGAATACTGCTTCTCATATTCTTCTATTCTTTTTTTTGTATTATTGATCAAGCTTTCTTTGGTTTTAGGAATTAATAAATCATCTTTTCCAAAAGAAATTCCTGCTTTAAAAGCGTGTTTAAAGCCTAATGTTTTTATTCTATCACAAAAAATTACTGTTTCTTTTTGTCCACAGTATCTAAATATTGTGTCAATGACTTCTGAAACATTCTTTTTTGTCAAGAGTCTATTTATTAGACTAAATTTTATATTTTTATTAACTGGCAATAAATTTGCTAATAAAAAACGTCCTGCCGTACTTGTATACTTTTCAATTTTTTTAGTTCCTTTTTCATCGACTGTTTTAAAAATAGAAACTATTTTAGAATGCAAGCTTATCGATTTACTCTCTAAAGCTTGCTCAATTTCATCCACGCTTGAAAAAATACCTTTTGGTTTTTTGTCATTTTCTTCAGCTTGGGATAAATAATAAATACCTAAAACTATATCCTGACTCGGAACTATTATTGGTTTGCCGTTTGAAGGACTTAAAATGTTATTTGTAGACATCATTAGAACTCTTGCCTCTAACTGCGCCTCTAAACTTAAAGGTATATGAACAGCCATTTGATCTCCATCAAAATCAGCATTAAATGCTGCACAAACTAATGGATGTAATTCGATAGCATTACCTTCAATTAGTTTTGCCTCAAATGCTTGAACGCCTAACCTGTGTAATGTTGGTGCTCTATTTAGTAGAATAGGATGTTCTCTAATTATATGTTCAAGACTATCCCAAACTTCACTCTTTTCTTTTTCTACAAGTCTTTTTGCTTGCTTAATGGTAGTGGCCAGCCCTAATTTATCAAGTCTAGCATATAAAAACGGTTTAAATAACTCTAAAGCCATTTTTTTCGGTAAACCACATTGATGCAATTTAAGTTCTGGACCTACTACAATTACAGATCTACCTGAGTAATCTACTCGTTTACCTAATAAATTTTGTCTAAACCTTCCTTGTTTACCTTTAAGCATTTCTGCAAGTGATTTTAGAGGACGTTTTCCTGTTCCAGTTATTACTCTTCCTCTTCTTCCATTATCAAATAACGCATCAACAGACTCTTGAAGCATCCTTTTTTCATTTCTGACAATAATATCTGGAGCTTTTAAATCTAAAAGTCTTTTCAATCGATTATTTCTATTAATAACTCTTCTATACAAGTCATTTAAGTCAGAAGTAGCAAATCTTCCTCCATCAAGAGGCACTAGAGGTCTTAGCTCAGGTGGAATTACTGGAACTGAGGTTAAAATCATCCATTCAGGTTTATTGCCTGAAGATATGAAAGACTCAATTAATTTTAATCTTTTTATAGTTCTCTCTTCAGTTACTTTAGATTTAATTTCAGCTAATGAGTCTCTTAACCTTTTTTGCTCTTTTTTGAGGTCTAAATTAACTAAAATTTCTCTTACTGCCTCCGCTCCAATACCAGCTGAAAACGCATCTTCACCAAACTCGTCTTGTGCTTTCAGTAATGCTTCCTCAGATAATAACTGACCTTTTTTTAATGTTGTAAGTCCTGGTTCAATAACAATAAAACTTTCAAAATACAGAACTTTTTCAACTTCTTTAAGTTTCATATCAATACCTAATGAAATTCTACTAGGCAAAGACTTTAAAAACCAAATGTGCGCAACTGGGCAAGCCAAATCTATGTGTCCCATTCTTTCTCTTCTTACATTTGATTTTGTTACCTCAACTCCACACTTCTCACATATTATACCTCTAAACTTCATTCTTTTATATTTACCACATAGGCACTCATAATCTTTTACGGGTCCAAAAATACGAGAACAAAATAACCCGTCTTTTTCTGGTCTAAATGTTCTGTAATTTATAGTTTCAGGTTTTTTTATTTCACCGTAAGACCAAGATTTTATCTTCTCTGGACTAGCTAAGGTAATCTTAATACTATCAAAATTATTTTCTGTTACTAAGTTTTGATTATCAATATTTTTTGTAATATTTTTTTCCATATTAATTCAACTCTATATTTAATCCTAAAGCCCTAATTTCTTTAACTAATACGTTAAAGGACTCCGGAACCCCTGACTCAAAGTTATTATTTCCTTTAACTATTGTTTCATAGACTTTTGTTCTTCCTGCTACGTCATCAGATTTTACAGTCAATATTTCTTGTAAAGTATAAGATGCGCCATATGCCTCTAGTGCCCATACTTCCATTTCTCCAAATCTTTGTCCTCCAAGTTGAGCTTTTCCTCCCAATGGTTGTTGAGTAACTAAACTATAAGGACCTGTAGATCTTGCATGGATTTTATCCTCAACTAAATGATTTAGTTTCAGCATATAAATTATTCCTACTGTAACAGGACGGTCAAACATTTCTCCAGTTTGTCCATTCCATAACTGTGTTTGTCCTGAATTTGGTAATTTAGCTAAATTTAACATGTCCGTAATATCTTTTGTACTTGCTCCATCAAAAACGGGAGTTGAAATTGGTACTCCATCAGAAATGTTTTGAACTAACTCAGCGATTTCTTTTTTAGATAATTTCGAAATGACTTGCTCATAATATTCTTTTCCATAAATATCTTTTAGTTTACTTTTAATTTTCTCAATTTGAGACTCGAAATCTTTCAAATAAACTTTTATTTGTTCGCCTAGTTCTGAACAAGACCATCCTAAGTGAGTTTCTAGAATCTGTCCGACATTCATTCGACTAGGTACACCTAATGGATTAAGAACGATATCAACCGGTTTACCATTTTGCATATATGGCATATCCTCTACTGGAACAATTTTACTAACAACTCCTTTATTTCCGTGTCGTCCAGCCATTTTATCACCAGGCATGAGTCTTCGTTTTACTGCTACGAAAACTTTAACAACCTTCATTACTGTCGGTAACAAATCATCACCTTGCTGTATTTTGCTTACCTTATCTTCAAACCTTAATTTTATATCTTCAAAAGCACTATCAAATTGACTTTTTAACTTTTCTAAATTGTTATTTATTTCTTGTTTCTCAAAGGAAATTTTCCATAAATCTTTAAGCGATAAATTTTCAAAATCGTTTATATTTAATGTTGTGCCAGGTTTTAAATTTTTATACTGTTTATTGATTCTTTGATTATTTAATAAATTAACTGCTCTTAGTTTTATATTTCTATTTAATATCTCTTCCTCTACTTTTTTATCTTCTTGCACAGACTCAATCTCTGCTCTCTCTATTGCTATTGATCTCTCATCTTTTTCAATGCCGTGTCTATTGAAAACTCTTACATCTATAACAACGCCTGCACTTCCAGAAGGCAATTTCAATGATGAGTCTCTTACATCAGTAGCTTTTTCTCCGAAAATTGATCTTAAAAGTTTTTCCTCAGGGCTTGATGAAGTTTCACTTTTTGGAGTTACTTTACCAACTAATATATCTCCAGGTTTTACTTCAGCTCCAACATAAACAATTCCTGACTCATCTAAATTTCTCAGACTTTCCTCACTTACGTTAGGTATATCTCTTGTAATTTCTTCCGCACCCAACTTTGTATCTCTAGCCATTGACTCATATTCTTCGATATGAACTGAAGTGAATACATCATCTGTTACACATCTCTCAGAAATTAAAATTGAATCTTCAAAATTGTACCCTTGCCAAGGCATAAAGGCTACTGTCACATTTTTACCTAAAGCTAATTCTCCAAGTTTAGTGGCTGGGCCATCAGCTATAATATCACCTTTTTTAATCTGGTCTCCAACCTTTACGAGTGGTTTTTGATTTATACAGGTATTCTGATTTGATCTTTGAAATTTTGATAAATTGTAAATATCTACCGCTGACTGAGATAGATCGGTAACATCGGTAGCTTTAACGACAATTCTTTTCCCATCAATTTTATCTACCATACCATTTCTTTTTGCCACTATTGTTACTCCGGAGTCCAATGCTACATCTGACTCGATACCAGTTCCAACTAACGGAGACTCTGGCTTTAATAACGGAACTGCTTGTCTCATCATATTAGAACCCATCAAAGCTCTATTGGCGTCATCATTTTCTAAAAATGGAATTAATGCTGCTGCTACTGAAACTAATTGTTTAGGAGATACATCTATAAAATCAATATTTTCCTTATTGGATAACTCAAAATTTAAATTTTTTCTACATGCCACCAACTCTTCCTCGAAAGATCCATCATTTTTGATTGCAGAGTTTGCCTGCGCAATAGTATATTTTTCCTCTTCAATAGCTGATAGATATTTAATTTCTGAAGTAACTTTTCCATTTACTACTTTTTTATAAGGACTCTCAATATAACCAAATTTATTTACTCTACAGTATGTAGCTAAGCTATTTATTAATCCAATATTTGGTCCCTCAGGTGTTTCGATTGGGCAAATTCTTCCATAGTGTGTAGGATGAACGTCTCTAACTTCAAAACCCGCTCTTTCTCTTGTTAGTCCTCCTGGGCCTAATGCTGATACTCTTCTTTTATGAGTTATTTCTGACAAAGGATTCGTTTGATCCATAAATTGAGATAGTTGAGATGTTGCAAAAAAATCTTTTAATGATGTAGTAATTGGTTTAGCATTTATGAGATCTTGAGGCATAGCAGATTCTATCTCCAAGAAAGTAGACATTTTTTCTTTAACTGTTCTTTCCATTCTCAAAAGCCCAATTCTAAATTGGTTCTCAACTAGTTCTCCAACTGATCTGACTCTTCTATTTCCTAGATGATCTATATCATCCACTTCACCTTTGCCGTCTCTTAAATCCAACATAAATTTTATTATCGAAATAATATCATCCGTGCTTAAAATAGTTTTTTTATTATTTATATTTAAATTTAGTTTTGAATTTAATTTAACTCTTCCGACTTCAGATAAATCATATCTTTCTTTCTTAAAATAAAGATTATTAAATATCTCTTCAGCAATTTCTAAGGAAGGGGCTTCACCAGGTCTCAAAACTTTATAAATATCTCCTAATGCATCTTGTTTTGTCAAATTTTTATCAACTTTAAGAGTTTCTAGAAGGTAAGGTCCTTTATTTATTGGGTCAACATTTACAAGGCTTAAGTTTGACTCACCTTGTTCAGTAATTTTGTCTAATTGTTCTTCAGTTATATCAAAACCAGCAGAAATAATTACTTCACCGTTTTTATTTTTTATGTCAGTTGCACTATATTTTCCAATAATTTGATCTCTTGAATTCAAAACAGATTTTAGTCCTTTTTCCTGTAATTTTTTTGCAATAATAAAATTTAATTTTTCCCCTTTAGATAAAACTTTTTTGCTATTTTTGGAGTCAATTAAATCATAAGATAATTTTATAGGTCTTTTATAGTTTTCTGGATTAAAATCTGTAATCCACATTTTGGAATTTGTATCATAGAGATATTTGTCAATTGTGTAAAAAGTATTAATTATTTTTTCTTTTGAAAAACCTAATGCGTATAAAATAGTCGTAATTGGTAGTTTTTTCTTTCTATCAATTCTAAAATATAAAATATCCTTTGGATCAAACTCAAAATCTAACCAAGAACCTCTGCCAGGAATTATTCTGCAATTAAATAATAGTTTTCCACTTGCATGAGTTTTGCCTTTGTCATGATCAAAGAAAACTCCTGGACTTCTGTGCATTTGGTTTACTACTACTCTTTCAACTCCATTAGTAATAAAAGTTGCGCTTGGAGTCATTAATGGTAAGTCTCCAATGAAAACCTCTTGTTCTTTTGCAGAAAGAATTTGCTTTGTGTTATTTTCAGTATCTATATCGTAAACTACTAGTCTTAAATTTGCTTTTAAAGCTGCAGAGTAAGATAAACTTCTTTGTTTACATTCTATTACATCAAATTTAGGTTTTTCAAGTTTATAAGAAATATATTCAAGAGTTGATTTTTCACTTCCGTCTTCAATAGGAAAAATACTTTTAAAAACTTTATCAATTCCTTTTGATAAGTCTTTCATTTGTTCTTCAAGTGTTTTGGACTCTAAAAACTCGTTATAAGAATTTTTTTGTACTTCAATTAAATTTGGTATTGATAAACCTTCAATAAGTTTACCGAAATTTTTTCTTATATTTTTCTTTTGAGTAAAAGATAATTGCATCAATAATAATAAATTTTACCGCAATTTTTATAGTGCAGTAAAATTCAGTCTTAAATTTTGTTTACTTTAATTCTACTTTTGCTCCAGCTGCCTCAAGTTTTTTCTTAAATTCTTCAGCTTCTTTTTTAGCTACACCAGCCTTAATTTCTTTAGGTGCGGCTTCAACTAAATCTTTTGCTTCTTTTAATCCTAAACCAGTTATTGCTCTAACTTCCTTAATAACGTTAATTTTTTTATCTCCAGCTGCTGCTAAGAAAAGTGAAAATTCAGATTTTTCTTCTCCAGCAGGTGCTGCTGCTCCTCCTGGTGCTGCTGCTGCTACAGGTGCGGCTGCTGTAACGCCCCATTTCTCCTCTAATTGTTTTGATAGTTCTGCTGCTTCAACTACTGTTAATGTTGAAAGCTCTTCAATGATTTTATTTAAGTCTGCCATTTTGAATCCTATGAATTAATTTTTTAAACTCTTTGCGCGCGCTAAATTAGCAATTTTTGAGCCAGGTGCAAGTAAAATACTTACTAATTTTTGAGCTGGAGATGATAAAATACCTACAATTTTGGCTCTAGCCTCATCCAAAGATGGAAGTGTGGCGATTATAGCCACTTCTTTTTGATCCAAAACCTTGCCGTCCATAAAACCAGCTACAATTTTTAATTTGTTATGATTTTTAGCAAATTTAGTTAAAATTTTTGCAGTTGAAATAGGATCTGAAGAAATAGCAGCTGCAGTTGGTCCAATAAAATATTTTTCTAGTTCTTTCACAGGAGTGTCTTTAATTGCTATTTTTGTAATTCTATTTTTTGTAATTTTAAATAAAATACCTTTTTCTCTTAGTTCTTTTCTTAACTTATCTAATTCCTTTACATTTAAACCTTGGTATTGAGCAATCATGACGGATTCGTTAGAAGAAAAGTTTTTTTTCATTTCTTCAACGTAATTTTTCTTTGCTTCTTTATTCATCATAACTATTTAGCTCCGATTTTGTAAGAAATACCCATTGTGGAAGTAATAAAAATACTTTTTATGAATTCTCCTTTAATAGTATCAGGTTTTTCTTTTTTTAAAAAATCCATAAAATGTTTATAATTTTCAGCTATCTTATCACTTGAAAAACTTTTTCTACCTATTGAGCAAGATAAATTTCCATCTTTATCATTCCTAATTTCTGTTAACCCATTTTTTATATCATTTACAGTTTTAGAAACTTCATTAGTTACAGTCCCTAATTTTGGAT
Organism: Candidatus Pelagibacter sp.; assembly: GCA_028408025.1. The sequence goes on from JAOOKL010000002.1 coordinate 29,487, forward strand.
TTGGCATCAATCCTTTAGGCCCCAAAACTTTTCCGTGTTTTCCAATTTTACCCATCATAGAAGGAGTACAAACTAATTTAGTAAAATCAAATTTTCCTGAAGAAATTTTTTCTATTAAGTCATCCGAACCTACTATTTCAGCACCACTTTTTTTTGCTTCATCTATTTTCGCTGGTTCACATAAGACTGCAATTTTATGCTTTTTACCTGAACCGTTAGGAAGTTTAACTATCGTCCTTAAACTTAAATCTCCACCTTTTGATTGTTTAAGATTTATTTTTAATGATACATCGATAGACTCGTCAAATTTACCAGTGGCATTTTTTTTTACTAGCTCAATTATTTCTTTGATTTCAGATTTTTTATCTTTATTACGAAACTTTTCTAGCTCTTTATATCTTTTAGATCTTTTTTTCATTATTCTTTTACCTCAATACCCATAGATCTAGCTGATCCACAAATTATTTTAGTTGCTTCTTTTATGTCAAAAGCATTTAAGTCTTTCATTTTTTCTTTTGCTATAGCCTCTGCTTGTTTCATTGTAATAGAACCAGCTACCACCCTACCAGGTTCACTAGAACCGCTTTTTAGTTTTGCTGCTTCTCTAATAAAGTGAGACGCAGGTGGTGATTTAATTATAAAATCAAATTTTTTGTCTTTATAAACTGTTATAACAACTGGCACAGGTTTTCCCATAAATGCTTTTGTTTTTTCATTAAAGGCTTTACAAAATTCCATAATATTAATTCCTCTTTGTCCTAATGCAGGACCAACAGGAGGAGCGGGATTAGCCTGACCACCTTTAATTTGCAATTTAACGTATCCTGTTATCTCTTTTGCCATTTAATTTTTCTCCACTTGATGAAATTCTAAATCAACTGGTGTAGCCCTACCAAATATAGAAACTGAGACTTTAAGTCTAGATTTTTCTTCATCTATTTCTTCAATTAAACCGTTAAATGACGCAAAAGGACCATCACAAACTTTAACTTTTTCGCCAATTTCGAAACTTATTCCAGTTTTTTGATTAACAGCGCTCTCAGATACTTGTCCTAATATTCTCTTTATCTCGTCATCAGAAATAGGTGTGGGTTTATCCTCTGATCCCAAGAAACCACTAACTTTTTGAAGATTTTTAATTAAATGATAAATTTGTTTTGTTAGCTCCACTTTAACTAAGACATATCCTGGAAAATATTTTTTCTCTTTTTTAGTTCTTTTTCCTTTTTTAACTTCAGTAATTTGATGAGTTGGTACTAAAACCTCACCTAGATTATCCAATAATTTGTGTTTTTTTAGTTCATCTTTGATTGAGTCAACTACTTTTTTCTCAAAGCCTGAATATGCTTGAACAATATACCAATTCATAATTTAAAAATTAATAGTTAAAACTATATTTAATAAAAACCTTAAAATTTGATCTAAAATAAGAAAAAAAATTGCAGCTACGGATGCTAATGCAAAAACCATTATTGCACCCATCATTGTATCTTTCTTTGTAGGCCAAGTTATTCTAAAAGTTTCTTGTTTTACTTCTTGGATAAATTTAAGTGGGTTTTTCATTTAATTTTTTTGGCAGGAGCGGAGGGACTCGAACCCACAACCTCCGGTTTTGGAGACCGGCGCTCTACCAATTGAACTACGCTCCTAAGCGTTATTTTATAATTTTAGTTACTACTCCAGCTCCAACTGTTTTTCCACCTTCTCTTATTGCAAAATTAAGTTTTTCATTCATAGCAATAGGTGTGATTAGTTTTACGGTAAACTTACCGTCATCTCCTGGCATAACCATTTCTGTGCCTGAAGGTAATGTTACTTCACCTGTCACATCAGTTGTTCTAAAATAAAACTGTGGTCTATATTTTGTGAAAAAAGGTGTGTGTCTTCCACCTTCTTCTTTTTTAAGAATATAAGCCTGACATTCAAATTCAGTATGCGGTGTAATTGATCCTGGTTTACAAAGAACTTGACCTCTTTCAACATCTGTTCTTTCCACACCTCTTAACAATGCGCCAATGTTGTCTCCGGCTTCACCACTATCTAAAAGTTTTCTAAACATTTCAACTCCAGTACAAACTGATTTTTTAGTGTCTCTGATACCAACTATTTCTATTTCTTCACCTACTTTAATTACACCCGACTCTACTCTTCCTGTAACAACAGTCCCTCTTCCTGAAATAGAAAAAACGTCCTCTACTGGCATTAGAAAAGGTTTATCTTTCGGTCTATTTGGTTGCGGAATAGTTTCGTCAACAGCTTTCATCAATTCCATTATAGCATTTTTACCTGTAGCTTCGTCTTTTCCTTCTACAGCATTTAGAGCTGAACCCTTTACAATAGGGATCTTATCTCCTGGAAACTTGTAAGAAGTTAAAAGCTCTCGAATTTCTTCCTCTACTAAGTCAACTAATTCTTTATCTTTAACTGTGTCAATTTTATTTAAGAATACCACTATTGCAGGTACACCGACTTGACGTGCCAAGAGAATATGTTCTCTTGTCTGTGGCATCGGCCCATCAGCAGCATTAACCACTAAAATTGCACCGTCCATTTGTGCAGCTCCAGTTATCATGTTTTTAACATAGTCAGCGTGACCTGGGCAGTCAACGTGAGCGTAATGTCTTTTTTCAGTTTCATACTCTACGTGAGCAGTTGAAATTGTTATTCCTCTCTCTTTTTCCTCTGGTGCTTTATCTATTTGGTCGTAAGCAACAAAATTTGCACTAGATTTTCCTCCTGCTTCTGAAAGAACTTTAGTTATAGCAGCAGTTAAAGTTGTTTTGCCGTGGTCTACGTGACCTATTGTACCAATATTACAATGTGGCTTGTTTCGTTGAAACTTTTCTTTTGACATTTTTTTTTATCCTCACTTTTAGTTTTTAATTTTGGAGCGGGTAAAGGGAATCGAACCCTTACATCCAGCTTGGAAGGCTAGCGTTCTACCATTGAACTACACCCGCAATATCCAAACTTAACACGCTCTTATGTTATCAAATAATTAAGTTTGGTGGAGGGGGAAAGATTCGAACTTTCGAAGACCGAAGTCAACGGGTTTACAGCCCGCCCCATTTGACCGCTTTGGTACCCCTCCTCAACGTTCCTTTTACTAGGGATACCCCCTAACTTAAAAAGTATTCAACAACAAGGGTTTTATAAGCATTTGTGTAATAAATGCAATCAATCATTTTTCCTTGAAATATGCTAATTATTTAAAAAAATTACTAAAATATTATGAAAAAAACCACATTTTTAATAGTTGGCAAGCATGCAGTAGTTGAAGCCTTAAAAAATTCCGAGAGGAAAATTGATAGAGTTTTTTTGACTGAAGATGCTCAAAAAAAGGTCAATAGAGAAAACCAATCCCTTAATCTACTTAAAAACGTTAATGTTTTTTATAAGTCGAAAAGGGAATTAGATAACCTATGTGGTAGAGATGAAACTGCACATCAGGGTTTAGTTGCAGAAGTTGAGCAGTTAGATGAAATTAGTATAAAAGAATATGTCTTAAAAAATAAAGATCAAAACGTCAACTTTATTGCCTTAGAGGGTGTTACTGATCCTAGAAACATTGGATCGATAATTAGAAGCGCTGTAGCTTTTAATGTAAATGGCATAATTGTAAAAGAAAGATCTTTCCCTTCTAAGAGCAAATTACTTTATAAAAGTGCAAGCGGAGGAACTGAACATATAAATATTTTTAAAGTTTCAAATATTAATACAACCTTAAAGTATCTTAAATCAAAAGAATTTTGGATTAGTGCGTTTGATACCTCCGCTTCTAAAGACTTTACAAGCAATAATTGGAAGGGGAAAAATGTACTTTTGTTTGGTTCGGAAGGTTTTGGTTTAAAAACTAAGACCTTGGAACATTCAGATTTTAAATTTAGAGTAAAAATGAACAATAATATAGAAAGTTTAAATATTTCAAATACTGTATCTGTAGTTTGTCATCACATTTTTCACTCAATAAAATTGAAATAAGAGTTTATTTATATTGAGTTTTATAATATTTTGCCTTAAAAAATTATTAAGCCCTCATAGCTCAATTGGTAGAGCAATTGATTTGTAATCAATAGGTTCGCGGTTCGAGTCCGTGTGAGGGCACCATCCAATAAACTTTTACTTGTTTCTTAATTGCTCAACTTTTATTCTTTTAAATAAAGTTCTGTTCTTGTCATAGAGCAATTTGATTTTAATAGATTTATTTTTTTTTATTACTAGAGATGTTATATTTCTAACTTCATAATTGTCAGCAACTGCAGCTACTGGCCTTTTCTTGGGGTTTAAATTTTTTATAATAATTTTAGATCTATCTGAAACTGCTTTACCTTTCCAACGTCTGGGTCGGAATGGACTTATTGGAGTGACTGCAAGTTTCTTTGAGTTAAGAGTCAATATAGGTCCATTAACTGATAAATTGTAGGCCGTACTTCCCGCAGGTGTGCTTACTAAAACCCCATCACCAATTAAATTTTTGATAATGTTTTTTTTTCCTATTCTTAAATTTAAAGATACTGTTTGTCTGCTCTGTCTAAATAATGAAATTTCATTGATAGCGATAATCTTTTTTATTTTTTTTTTAATTTTTGTAGTTAACATAAGGGGATTAATTATTGTTTGTTTTGATTTGTTAATCTTCTTAAATAAATCTTTAAGATTATATCTATTCATAAGAAAACCATAAGAACCACAGTTAATACCATAAAAAGATTTTTGATATTTATGGTAACTTTTTAAAGTCTTGAGCATAAAACCATCACCTCCAGCAACAACTATTACATCGCATTTTGAAGGTGAATAATTTAAATATTTCTTGAACAATTTTTTTTTAAATTTTTGAGCTTTGAGACTTGTGTCAAATGTGAAGTGAATTTTATACATTTAGTTAAGTAAAATATTTTGCATGGTTCCTTGATGTTCAAACAAAGAAGTTATCTTTTTTATCTTTTTTTCAATAGTACTATTTCCAACCATATGCCATTGAATTTGTCTGGAGTATTTAATTACATTTTTTGGGAAACTATAATTGTAAAAATCTTTTAATGGTATCATAAATTCACTATCTTCAAGAAATTCATATGGATGCATATATAAGATAACATAATGACCTTTTTCGTAACAATCTTGCATTGTCTTTATAGTAAAATTTACTGGAAATAATTTTAAAAAAGTGCCTCCAGATCTTAGTTTAAAGTTTTTAGTTAGGAATGAACGGGAAAAAATAAAAAATTCTTTTAAAACAGAATTTTGAAAAATTAATTCACTTGTTGGACAAATTTTATTTAATGGTAAGTTTGTAATGTAACTAGAGTCATACTCGAATCTTTTAGAAATTTCTTCGTATGCCCATTTATCTTCAGGTTTTATATCAAAGTTTGGAGCTCTAAAACCTTTAGGTTTAACACCGGTAGCATTTAAAATACTTTCAATAGCTTTATCCAGATTATAAGAAAATTCTGATCTAGAACTTTTGTGAATACTATCATGATAATTATAGTGACATGCAATTTCATGTCCGTCCTTGTGAATTTTATTTATAAGATCCTTTGCTTCTTTTGCAACAATACCTGTTGTAAAAAAAGTTATTTTTTTTGAATTAAGATATTTATTACAAAATGAATTTATTTTCTCATAACTTTTCCAAAGAGCTTCGATTTTAAAAATTGGTGACTCAATACCCATATCCCTTCTTTTGTCATGGTAATAATCCTCAAAATCTACTG
>JAOOKL010000020.1 GCA_028408025.1 Candidatus Pelagibacter sp.
GTGGGTTATTGACTCGGCAAATATTTATAAAGGGCATTATCACATATTAGGGGGGACATTAAATTCTAGTGAAAATTACGAACAAAAAAATTTATTAATAGACTCTTTATTAAAAAGGATTAAGAGGAATAATCTTAAAGAAGTTATTATTGCTACTAGTGCAACAGTAGAAGGTCAAACCACAGCACATTATATTGAAGATACGATAAAAAATGGGAAAATAAAGATTACTAAATTAGCACAAGGTCTTCCAGTTGGTGGCGAAATAGAACAGTTAGATGATGGAACATTATTTTCAGCCTTTAAAAATAGAGTTCCTGTTACAGGTAGCTAGTTAGAATTTTTTTTTTCCAACCTTTTTTCATGTAAAAGTGGCTCAGTATAACCTGAAGGTTGAGTTCTTCCTTTAAAAACTAAATCGCAAGCGGCAGCAAAAGCTATAGAGTTTTCAAAATCGTCAGACATTTTTTTATATCCTGATCTACCACTTCGATTGTAAGCGGGATCTTTTTCGTTTTGCTTATCAACTATTTTAGCCATTTTTTTCATTGTAGACATTACTTGTTCCTTTGTACATATTCCATGATGAATCCAATTAGCCATATGTTGAGAAGATATTCTAAGTGTAGCTCTATCTTCCATTAAACCAATGTTATTAATGTCTGGGACTTTAGAACAACCAACACCTTGATCAATCCATCTAACGACATAACCTAGAATACCTTGAGCATTATTTTCTAATTCACGATTAATATCTATTACTGACCAATTGGGTCTATCGGCTTTTGGAATTTGTAAAATATCTTCTAACTTAGCTTTATTCCTAGATTTAATTTTCTTTTGTTCATCAAAAACATTTATTTTATGGTAATGCAAAGAATGTAAAGTTGCAGCAGTTGGTGATGGCACCCATGCACAATTTGCACCAGATTTTGGATGTCCTATTTTTTGTTCCATCATGTTTGCCATTTGATCAGGCATTGCCCACATTCCTTTTCCAATCTGAGCTTTACCAGAAAAACCGCACATCAAACCAACATCAACATTCCAGTTTTCATAGGTATTAAGCCAAGTAGATTTTTTCATATCTCCTTTAAATATCATTGGACCTGCTTCAAATGACGTATGCATTTCATCTCCAGTTCGATCTAAAAACCCAGTATTTATAAAAACTATTCTATTTTTTACTTGTCTTATACATTCTTTAAGATTAACTGTTGTTCTTCTTTCTTCATCCATGATTCCTACTTTAATTGTGTATTTCTTTATCCCCAAAGTATCTTCAACTTTTTCGAATAAAGTATTTGTGAAAGCAACTTCTTCAGGGCCATGCATTTTAGGCTTTACAATGTAAACAGAGCCAGTTCTTGAATTGTTTTTATTTTTAAAATCATGAAGAGCACATAGAGTAGCTACAAAGGCATCCAAAATTCCTTCTGGAATTTCTGATCCATCATTTAAAAGTATCGCAGGATTCGTCATAAGATGACCTACGTTTCTACTTAAAAGCAAAGCTCTTCCATGTAAACTTATTTTCTTTCCATCTTTAGAAATATAATTTCTATTAGGATTTAATTTTCTAACAAATTTTTTTCCATTTTTTTCCATATTAGCAATTAAATCTCCCTTCATGAGACCCAACCAATTTCGGTAACATTTTACTTTATCTTCAGCGTCAACAGCAGCAACAGAGTCTTCATTATCAATTATAGTTGATAACGCTGATTCTACTATTACATCTGAGATCGATGCTTTGTCTAATTTTCCAACAATATGATTTGGATCGATAATAATATCGATGTGAATATCATTATTTTTAATCAAAATTGATTTTGGTTTATTTTTTTCTCCGTTAAAACCAATAAATTGAGATTTATTTTTTAGGGAATATTCTTTGTCCTCTTTTATAAAAATTAAATTTTCATCTTTTACTTTTAACTCTGTAACTTCATTCCAACTCACACTAGTCAAGGGGAAAACTTCGTCAAAAAAATTTCTTACATAATTTATTACCTTTTTTGCTCTTTCTTTATTCCAACTTGATCCTTTTTCGCCAGAAATAACATCTGTTCCGTATAAGGCGTCATACAAACTACCCCATCTAGCGTTAGCAGCGTTAAGCGCATATCTAGCATTATCCACTGGAACAACAAGTTGAGGTCCAGCAATAGATGCTATTTCTTTATCAACGTTTGTAGTTTCGATTTCAAAGTTCTCTTTTTCCTCTACCAAGTATGAAATAGTCTTTAAGAATTTTGTATATTCATTTTTATCAAATTCTTTACCATTATTATTTTGATGCCAATTATCTATTTTTTTTTGAATAGACTCTCTTTTTTCAATTAGTGATTTATTTATTGGCGCAAGTTCATGCACTATTTTAGAAAATTTATTCCAAAAATCTTCTAAATTGACGTTAGTATCTGGGATTACCTCTTTATTAATAAATTCATAAAGTGTCGAATTTATCTGAAGCCCATTTTTATTAATCAAATCCATATGCACCAATCTATTGACCCCATCTGTATTGGTACCTGAGAGATTTGCTCCTTCGGTGAGATATTATCTCTTTCCAGAATGTTTATTTTGCGGTCCTTTTGCCTGAGAGTTTCCGGGGTGGTTGCTCCTTCGGCGCTATATTTAAATAGTCTCTCCCGATCTATAATTATTGTCTCTTACCTAGTATCTAATGTCAATTATTAATTATATCTAGTTTAAAGTGACAATTTATTGACTTAATTGAACTGTATTAAAAATTTAATTATACTAACTTTTATGAAAAACTATTTAGAATTTGAAAAAGAAATCAAAGCTCTAGAGGAAGAGGTAGAAGGTTTAAAAAACCCTTTTGGAGTTGAGGGTATATCTGAAGTTGATACCAAAAAAATAAAAACTACCCAAGAAGAAATTAATCAAAAACTAAAAGACACATACGAAAATTTGAATAGTTGGCAAAAAACTCTTGTAGCCCGTCATGAAGATAGACCTAAAGCAAAATTTTATATTGAAAAAATATTCAATCAATTTACTTTGTTGTCAGGGGATAGATTTTTTGGTGATGATAAATCTGTTATCGCAGGATTTGGGTTAATTAATGACAAGTCTGTTCTTATAATAGGCCAAGAAAAAGGTGAGGATTTAAATTCTAGAATTGAAAGAAATTTTGGAATGATGAGTCCCGAGGGATATAGAAAATGTATAAGATTAATGAAGTTGGCTGATAGATTTCAAATTCCAGTGATTACTTTTGTAGACACTCCTGGAGCTTACCCAGGTATTGGCGCAGAACAAAGAGGTCAAGCATCTGCAATCGCACACTCAATCGAGATTTCTATGGCATTGACTGTTCCAAATATTTCAATAATCATTGGAGAGGGTGGTTCGGGAGGAGCTATAGCTTTGGCTTCATCTAATAAAGTTATTATGTTAGAAAATTCTATTTTTTCAGTTATATCTCCCGAGGGATGTGCTTCTATTCTCTGGCGAGATCCTAGTAAATCCCTTCAAGCAGCCGAAGCAATGAAAATGACAGCTAAAGATTTATTGAAACTTGGCATTATTGATGAAATAATTCCTGAACCAATTGGTGGCGCCCACAGAAATCCAGATACAATCGCTGAGGACATAAAGCATACGATAATTAAAAACTTACGTGAATTCGACAATCTTACAAAAGATGAAATTTATGACCACAGAAAATCAAAATTTTTAAAAATTGGTAGAGGTCAAGGTTTTAGTAAGTCTACAGTGTCTGATAAAGGGGGATTAAGTTACAGTGAGTCTTTCCTTGATAAATTTAAGTCAAATATAGTTAAAAACAAACTCATATACGCCGGATTAGGCCTGGCATTAATAGCAAGTATTTTGACAATTATTTATTGATAACTGTTGCAAAAAGACAATTCTTCAATTTATTTAAATCATCTATTGACATTTTAAGCACAAATCTATTTAAGGTTCAAAGTTAGTATTTTACTAACTTAAGTTAATAACAAATAAGGAAAAGTAAATAATATGAGTACACTAAAAGGTAAAGTAAAGTGGTTCAATGGCACTAAAGGATATGGTTTCATTGAAAGAGAAGACAAAGAAAAAGACGTGTTCGTTCATTCTTCAGCAGTTAGAGAAGCTGGTTTAAAATACTTAAACGAAGGTGATGAGTTAACGTTTGAAGTGGAGAATGGAGAAAAAGGTCCTTCCGCAGTGAAATTGCAGAAAACATCTTAAATCTTATTTCCAAAAACATACAAATTAACGGGACATTGAGCTTTAATTAGTTTTTTGTCCCGATAATTTCCTTGAAAAAGTCACAATTTTTTCTTACATAAGCATCAATGATTATAAAAAATAAAATAACTACTCTAAAATCACATTCTCACAGAATGCACGCTAGGCTATTGCTTAGCTTATAATCAAAAATATATAAATTTAACAAAAATTAAGATAAAAATAGAAAGGACGCAGCAGTAGCTCAGTTGGTTAGAGCACTAGTTTGTGGAACTAGGGGTCGGTGGTTCGAATCCACCCTGCTGTACCAAAAAATGACAAAAGAAAAAAAGAACAAACCTTCTAAAGAACTTCCATTAGGGTTTGTGGACAGGCAAGAAAAAGAATTACTCGTACGTGATTTCATAATTTCTAATATTAAAGAAGTAATGATCAAATACGGTTTTCAATATCTCGAAACTCCAAGTTTTGAGTATTCGGATAGTATTGGAAAATTTTTACCTGATAAAGACAGACCTGACGAAGGTGTTTTTTCATTCAAGGATGAAAATAAATGGCTGTCTTTGAGATATGATCTTACAGCTCCACTGGCTAGGTATATCGCCAAAAATTATTTAGAAATTCCAAAACCATTTAAAAGATATCAATTAGGTACTGTTTGGAGAAATGAAAAACCTGGACCAGGACGATTTAGAGAATTTTTACAATTCGATGCTGACTTTGTAGGAACTAAAAGTTTACAGGCAGATGCCGAATTATGCGTTATGATTTCAGAAATTCTTGAAAAGTGTGGCTTAAGTAAATCAGAGTATACGATAAAAATATCATCAAGAAAAATAACCGAAGAATTATTTAAAAAGATAAATGTGAACGATAATCAGCAAAAACTTATTGTTTTAAGAGCCTTAGATAAAATTGATAGGCTTGGTTGGGATGGAGTAAAAGAATTATTAGGTACTGGTCGAAAAGATAAATCTGGAGACTTCACAAAAGGTGCGAACTTAAAAACTACAGACATTCAAACAATTGAAAAAACACTCAAGAAAAAATTACCTGAAACACAAGACTTAGTTGAGATATTAAAATTTTTTAAAGATTACAATTTCAATAATTTTGAATTTGATCCATCAGTTATAAGAGGTTTGGAATATTATACCGGAGCAATTTTTGAAGTGAATTTAGAATTTGACGTAACAAACAATAAAGGCCAAGTAATTCAATTTGGTTCTATAGGTGGTGGAGGTAGATACGATAATTTAGTAAATAATTTTGGAAACTTTGATGCACCTGCAACAGGTATATCAATAGGAATAGATCGCTTGGTTTATGCATTAATGCAGAAAAAGGAATTTAAAGTAAAACAATCAAAACCTGTAGTAATTTGCGTTTTTGATAAAAATTCAATGAAAGAATACATAAACTTACAAACGTTATTAAGAAAAGCCGGTATCAGTGTAGAAATTTATCCTGGAGAAAGTAAATTAAAAAAACAAATGGAATATGCGAATAAAATAAAATCTCCAGCTGTTATTTTATATGGTGAAGACGAAATAAAATCAGGCAAACCTACCCTGAGAAATTTAAGCAGCGGTAAAGAACAATCAATTAAGATTAATGAATTAACCAATGAAATCAAAAAAATTATCTGAAACTATAATTAAAAATTTTATTAGCAACGGCTTTGTTTTATCAGAACCTGATGTTCTTTTAGACTCAGAATATATTATTGAGAGGTCAGGAGAAAAATTTAGAAGTTCAATGCTTACTTTTGATAGCGAAGATGGAAAAACGATGTGCTTAAGGCCAGATTTAACTGTAGCTTCATGTATAAATTTCTTACAAAAAAAAATTCCTTCAAAAATATACTATTCTGGCCAAGCATATAGAAGATCAGGTAATGAAAGTAAAAACTTCATCAATGATCAGCTGGGAATTGAAATTTTAGGTTCAAAAAACCAAATGCAGGATGATTTTAAAGTTATAAGTACAATCTTAGATTCGGCAAAAAAGATAAAAAGAAAAAAAATTCTAATTAAGGTTGGAGATATTGGTTTATTTAAAAGTTTAATTAATGCTCTGGAAATGCCTGAAAGATGGAAGCTAAGACTTATAAGACATTTTTGGAGACCAAATTATTTTGAAGAACTTTTGAAAAGATTGGAAAAAAATACAGATATTGATGCAGTTACTTTTGATGCTGATAAAAAAAGATTTTACGAAATGAAAAAAATTGATCAAGATAAAGTAATTGCTGGAAGATCAATATCAGAAATATTAAAAAGATTTGATAAAAAGATTAAAGATCCAAGGTCTTTTGTTGATGGAAAAAAAATTGTAAAAATTATTAAATCTTTTTTAAAAATAAGCTGCAAACTCTCTGAACTTGAAGAAAGGTTATTAGATTTTGCAAAAAAAAATGATCTCAAAAAAAATATATTTAAAGACTTTAAGTCCATTCTAAATTTAAAAAAACTTAATCAAGATATCAACTTTATAGCGAACTTTGGAAGAGATATAGAATATTATACTGGAATTGTGTTTGAGATATTTTCAGGCGAAAAAGAAATCGCTAGGGGAGGTCGTTACGATGATTTACTTAAAAGTCTTGGAGCTAAAAAGAATACCCCAGCTGTTGGTGCAGCAATCAACTTAAAAAATATATGAAAGATTTGATAACCATAGGCTTACCAAGCAAAGGAAGATTAAAAGATAAAACAATTTCATACTTTGATGATAGAGGACTTAAGATTTTACAAAGTGAAAAAGAAAGAAATTATTTTGGGACTATTGAAAATAAATCTAACATCAAAATTATTTTTCTTCATGCTAAAGAAATCATTCAAAGATTAGGAGATGGTACTTTAGATATAGGTGTATCTGGGTTAGATCTTTTAAAAGAGTCAGATAAAAATTTGCAGAATAAAATAAATGTTCAAAAAAAACTTGATTTTGGTAATGCTAATTTAGTTATTGCTGTGCCAGATGATTGGATAGACGTGCAGACTATTGCCGATCTTGAAGAAGTATCATTTGATATTAGATCTAAAAGAAACTCTAGATTGAGAGTAGCGACTAAATATCCAAATTTAACCAATGATTTTTTGATTTCCAAGGGATTTACTCAATATAAATTGATTCCAAGTCTTGGTGCCACTGAAACTTATCCATTTATAGGCTCTTCTGAAATCATTACAGATATAACTTCTACAGGCAAAACTTTGGCTGATAATAATTTAAGAGTACTAAAAGACGGGTTGATACTTAGCTCAAACGCATGTTTATTTATTGCAAAAAAAAAGGCTGCAAAATTGCAGCCTTTTTTAAAATTCTTTGGGTAACTGAATTTACATTCCCATTCCACCCATGCCACCCATTCCGCCCATGCCACCGCCCATAGGAGGCATTGCAGGACCAGCATCTTTTTCTTCAGGTTTATCTGCGATCATTGCTTCTGTTGTAATTAATAGTCCAGCAATTGACGCTGCATCTTGCAATGCAGATCTCACAACTTTTGTAGGATCAATAATTCCTTTTGCAAACATATCAACGTATTCTTCGTTTTGAGCATCGTAACCTTGAGAAGATTTTTTACCTTCTAAAAGTTTACCAACTACTACAGAACCATCGACACCCGCATTAGCAGTAATTTGCCTGATTGGAGCTTGAAGAGCTTTTTTTACTATTTCAACCCCGGCTTTTTGGTCATCACCTTTTACTTTAACAGTATCTAAATCTTGTGCAGCGTAAAGTAACGCACAACCACCACCGATTACCACTCCTTCTTCAACGGCAGCTCTAGTTGCATTTAGAGCATCTTCAACTCTATCTTTTCTTTCTTTTACTTCTACTTCTGTAGCGCCACCAACTTTAATTACTGCAACACCACCAGCAAGCTTGGCTAATCTTTCTTGAAGTTTCTCTTTATCGTAGTCCGATGTTGTTTCACTTATTTCAGATCTAATTTGATTACATCTTGCTTCGATGTCAGATTTTTTACCTTCTCCTGCAACTAAAGTACTATTTTCTTTATCAATCTTAACTTTTTTGCAAGATCCAAGGTCATTGATTTTAACGTTCTCTAATTTTAAACCAATATCTTCAGAGATTACTTGTCCTCCAGTTAGGATAGCTATATCCTCTAACATTGCTTTTCGTCTATCTCCAAAACCTGGAGCCTTAACGGCAACAACTTTTAAACCACCTCTTAATTTATTTACAACTAAAGTTGCTAAAGCTTCACCTTCTACATCTTCAGAAATAATCATTAATGGTCTATTAGCCTGTACAACAGACTCTAATAATGGAACCATTGGTTGTAAATTAGTTAACTTTTTTTCTACTAGAAGCACCAAAGGATTGTCTAACTCTGTAGTCATTTTTTCTGTATTTGTTACAAAATAAGGAGAAAGATATCCTCTATCGAATTGCATACCTTCTACTACATCTAATTCAGTTTCGACACCTTTCGCTTCCTCAACAGTAATAACACCTTCATTACCAACTTTTTGCATTGCTTTAGAAATCATATCACCAATAGATTTTTCACCATTAGCAGAAATAGTTCCTACTTGAGCGACTTCTTCATTTGCTTTCACTTTTTTTGATGTCGTTTTTAATTTCTCAATCACAAATTCGACTGCTTTATCTATTCCTCTTTTAATGTCCATAGGGTTCATTCCTGCCGTTACATATTTTAAACCCTCATTTACAATTCCTTGAGCTAAAATTGTTGCAGTAGTAGTTCCATCTCCTGCGTTATCATTAGTTTTACTTGCAACTTCTTTGACCATTTGAGCACCCATATTTTCAAATTTGTCATCTAGTTCTATTTCTTTAGCAACTGAAACTCCATCTTTAGTAATTTTTGGAGCACCATAAGATTTGTCCATAACCACATTTCTTCCTTTTGGACCTAAAGTTACTTTAACTGCATTAGCCAATGTATTTACACCCTTAAGCATTTGGGACCTTGCTTCAGTGTCAAACTTAATTACTTTTGCCATGATATTTCTCCTTTAATGTTATTTTTTTCCTTTTGAAATTCCCATTATGTCAGCCTCTTTCATAATGCTGTATTCTTTTCCATCAATTTTGACTTCAGTTCCTGACCATTTACCAAAAAGAACAATGTCACCAACCTTAACATCCATCGGTGTTATTTTTCCATTCTCATTTTTAGAACCGGGGCCAACTGCAACTACTTCACCTTCTTGTGGTTTTTCTTTTGCTGTGTCAGGAATAATTATGCCTCCAGCAGTTTTTTCTTCGCTATCTAATACTTTTATAAGCACACGATCGTGTAAAGGTCTAAATTTCATACTTATTTCTCCTATAAATTTTGATGTAGTGTTGATATGGTGAGTTTTATAAAGATTTCAAGAGGTGAAAATCATTAAAAAAAGGCTAATTTGCTATATTTTTTGACACAATTAAAAGAGAGACTATAAAAATTGAGAAATTTAAATCATTTATCTGAAATATTTAACTCTTACGATACTTATGTAGTAGATCTTTGGGGGGTGATGCACAACGGGATTTCTTTAAATCCTAAAGCTATTGAGGTAATTGAAAATTTGAGTAAAAATTCAAAAAAAGTCGTATTCTTATCTAACGCTCCAAGACCAAGCGCAAACGTCATTGATTTTTTAAAAAAAATGAAAATGGATGAAAAATTTTTATCAAAAGTTGTGACCTCAGGTGAAGCAGCAATGCAAGCTGTTAATAGTAATAAATTTGGAAAAAAATTTTATCATCTTGGACCTGTAAGAGATAACTCAATATTCAGAAAAGTAGAGAGCAATAAAACAACCTTAGAAAAATGTGATTTTATACTCTGTACCGGATTTTTTGATGAAGAAGAAAATGATTTAAATTATTATAAGTCTTTACTTAAAAATTCTACAAAAAAAAAATTAGTGTGTACAAATCCAGACTTGGTGGTTCATAGAGGTAATGTCGAAGAACTTTGCGCAGGATCCATTGCAAAAGTATTTGAGTCAATTGGAGGTAAAGTAATATATTATGGGAAACCTTATAGAGAAATTTATGAAATGTGTTTTAATAAAGGAGAAAAAGTTTTAGCAATAGGTGATAATTTAAGAACTGATATTAAAGGGGCCAACAATTTAAATATTGATAATCTATTTATTTATAGTGGAGTTCATAGAAACGAAATTAACATCGATAAAGATATTTCTGAACTATTAATAAAATATGATGTAAAAATTAATTACTTTCAAAAAGAACTTAAATGGTAAGATGAAAATTTATAAAAATTTAAAAATTCAAAAAAAACATAAAAATGGTGTAGTAGCAATAGGCAATTTTGATGGTATTCATATGGGTCATCAAAAAGTTTTAAAACAAGCAAAAATAAAATCAAAAAAAGAG
>JAOOKL010000021.1 GCA_028408025.1 Candidatus Pelagibacter sp.
GATGGGGTTATGCAGTAATTCAAATTTCAACACATGCTATTGAAGGTCTTGCAGAAAGCGACTTTGTTTTAGCTGCAAAGATTGATAAGCTATGATTAGTGATTAAAGTGTCTTATCCCAGTAAAAATCATTTTGATCTTCGCTTTATTTGCAGCGTCGATAACCTCTTTGTCTCTAATTGAACCTCCAGGTTGAACTATAATTTTTACACCTGCATTGATCAAAGTTTTTATCCCATCAGCAAAAGGAAAAAATGCATCTGAGGCTGCAACTGAATTTAATAATTTACTTGGTTGAAATTGTTTTGCTTTTTGACAGGCAATTTTACAACTATCTAATCGATTTTGTTGTCCGGCACCAATACCTATAGTTGCTTTGTCTTTTGTTATTACTATAGCATTTGACTTTACAAATTTACAAATTTTGTAAGCAAATTCTATTTCTTGAAACTCTTTAGGGCTTGGTTTTAGTTTAGTAACAAATTTTATTTTTTTTCTATCAAAGATATTATCATCTTTGTCTTGCAGTAAAAATGAATTATCAAATATTTTAAAACTTAGTTTATTATTGTATTTGAATTTCGATATATCTATAATTCTCATATTTTTCTTTCTCTTAAGTAATCGTAAAGAGTTTCTATCGAAACCTTTAGCAAGTATTACTTCAAAAAAAGTTTTATTTATTTCTTTAGCAATATTTAAGTTTATCTTGAAATTACAAGCTACAATACCTCCGAAGGCACTAACTGGATCACTAGATTGAGAATTTATAAAAGACTTTAAGGAAGATTTATTAGTTGCTACACCGCAGGGGTTAGCGTGTTTAATAATTACAGTAGTCGGTATCTTCCTCTCTGATAATAGAATCTCCAAACCAGCAAATATATCATTATAATTATTATAACTAAGTTCTTTACCACTAATTTGTTTTAATCCTAAATCATCATTATATAAGTCACTGATATATAAAGAGCTATTTTGATGAGGGTTTTCCCCATATCTTAATTTTTCTAATTTTTTACCAAATATAATTTTTGTATCTGGAAATTTAATATCTAATTTCTGATTAAACCATTGTGAAATTATAGAGTCGTAATAAGCAGTAAAACTAAATGCTTTTCGAGCCATTTTTTCTCTAAATTTTAGGCTTGTTTTTCCTTTATTAATTTTCAATTGTTGAGCCAACTCAGCATAGTCGATCTTATCTGTAACTATGGTGACACTATTAAAATTTTTGGCGGCTGCCCTCACCATTGTTGGCCCGCCTATATCTATATTTTCAATTATCTTATTATTTTTTTTTGTCTCTTTTAAAGTTTTTTGAAAAGGGTAAAAATTAACAATTACTAAATCAATTGGTTCAAATTTATTTTTTTCTATTTCAAGTTTATGTTTTTTTATCGACCTATTGAATAATATTCCAGCATGAATTTTTGGATGCAAAGTTTTTACTCTTCCATCTAACATTTCACTAAATCGAGTGAACTCTGATATATCAACACACTTTACTCCAGATTTTCTTATAAATTTTGCAGTTCCGCCAGAGCTAACGATATTAATTTTGTACTTTTGAAGAATTTTAACAATCTTTTTTAAATCTGACTTATCAGACACAGAAATTAAAGCATTTTTTATTCTTGTTTTCATATTCAAATATTTTTTTTAATTTCCCATTGGATTATCTTATTTTTATTCATTAAATCACCAGACACTGTCACACAAGTATTATTTAATATTTTATTACCCCCCAAGAATATACTTTTCTCTAACAAAATGTTTTCATCTTTAATAGTAAAAATCAAAGATTTATTTTTGGATAGTTGTATTAAAACACTGTTTCCACTTATAGTTTTGACCGCAGTTAGGCCAGGATATAAATGAAATCTTAAGCAGTAGTTTACAGTTGAATTGTTTTTACTTTTTATTATTTCATCGTATCCCTTCAAATTATTTTTTGATTTTTCTAGAAGTATTTTCCTTTTGTAAAGACATCCAAATTCTTTTTCGTATCCATTATGAATTGCCTCTGTCTCAATCTTATCCTTATTTTCATTAAATAAACGTTTAGATATTTTAAAAGAATTCTTAATTGAATTCCCGAATATTTTATTAACTAATTTATTTCTTTCGAACTTTGTTACGGATGTATCATTAAGTGTTAATGTTGATTGAGCTGATGTCAGTCTACTTAATAATTCTGCTTTAGGTGAAATATTGCACCCAAATCCACAATTGGTAATTATCTTAATTCCATCTACATGAAATTCGAAAGATAGAGGTCCAGATTGATAACTTTTAGAAAAACTTTTATTTGGTGGTTCTCCTACATCAAAAAAAATTTGGCTATTTTTGAATTTTACTATTTGAATTCCGCCTACAATATTTTTCTCATTTTTTTTATCAATATCAATATTATCTATGTATTTATTAAATTTTTTTAAATCTTCTTCTGTACCCCCATTAAAAAGAGGCATTTGATCATTTGGTGTTAAAATTTTTTTAATACATATTAAATTTTTTTTAATTATTGTTTCTAAAAATTCTGGTAAATATTTTTGAGCGTCTTTTATACATTGTTGGCAAAGAATAAAGTATTTTGAAAAAAAAACTAAATCATTTGGACTTCTTGATAATGGAAAGCCATCTTCATCAAAAAAAACTTTAACAAGCTTTTCTAATTCCTTTATGGCTATATCATAATTTTCTTCATATTCTTTAAACACTAATCCTGTTAATAATAATGCAGTTAAAATTTCTATTCTTTTTGAATAATTTTTTTCAAATTTAATATTTTTTTTTAAGTGATTTGTTTGAGAAACTATACTTGAAAGAAAATTTCTTTTAAATTCAAAAAATCCATTATTAAGAATAATATCAACATTCAGAATCCAGCTTATAATTCTTTTACTTATAATTGAGCTTTCCCAAATATTAATTTTATATTTTGCATTTCTCATCATCCAAATATTAATTATTTTTTGGATCGATTTTCCGTCGTTCTTTCTATCAATTAAATTTAGCCAAAAAAAATTATGACGATCTTGTTGCTCATTATTATTTTTTTGATTGACCCAAAATATATTAGGATCAATTTCATCAATTTTAAAAGAAAACTTTTTGTAATTTGTAATAGTGGCAAGTAAAAAAGGGTTTGGGTGAAAGTAAAACTGTTGTGGAGTTTTAGAAACTAGAGATTTATTGTAAAAATTTGTAGCAAAATAAATTTTTTTAATAAATTTAATAAAACTTACTTGAATTGCTAAAAGATTAAAATAGATACTCTTAATGATTAACATCTATTAATTTGTTCTTAGAATTCCTATATTTTTTTTTTAAGTCACCTTGGTTTTCATTAAAGATTGTCGACCCAGAAACTAAGATATTAGCTCCAGCTTTTTTTGCTTCATTGCAGTTTTCAAAATTTATCCCTCCATCTATTTCTATTTCAGTTTTTAATTTTTTTGCATCAATAATTTTTTTTATTTTTTGCATTTTTTCTAACACTTCTGGCATAAATTTTTGTCCACCAAAACCAGGCTCGACACTCATAATTAAAATTAAATCTACTTGATCTATATATTTTTCAATTAATTCAATTTTTGATTTTGGTTTGAGTGATATACCTACCTTTTTTTTTTCTTTTCTAATAAGATTTATAGTATTTGATATATTTGACGTTGCCTCTGGATGGAAAGTAATTATATCAGCGCCTGCATTTGAAAAATCTTTAATAAAATTATCTACTGGTGAAATCATTAAGTGGACATCAAAAGTTTTTTTTGTAAGTGGTCTTAATTTTTTTATTACTTCAGGTCCAATTGTTAAATTAGGAACGAAATGACCATCCATTACATCTATATGTATATAATCGGCTCCGGCTTTTTCTAATGCAATAACTTCTTCACCTAATTTACTAAAATCAGCAGATAAAATTGATGGAGATATTTTAATAGGATTACTCATGTTTTATTTATATTTTAATAGACGAATTTGTCAAAAAAAATAAATTTTAATTAAAAAGTTGATAAAGTTGTCTCGAGAAATCACTTTCTAATGGAAAAGCCAACATCCCCCAAACATCATAACCTAATAAGTAGGGCATTGCATAAAACCTGAACAAATAGAAAAACCAAGCAACATATAGTGCTATAAACCCTCCAAATAAAAAACTTGGGGTTATTGGCTTAAATAATTTTATAATGGGGTTAGTATACTTAACGAAAACTCTCATAAAAAAAAATGTTGAGTCTTCTCTCTGAAAAATATTCATGAATGCTCGACCAATCAAAGTCCACATAATCATTCCCATTATATAATCTAAAATTATTGCCCACGTTGGAACCATTTATAGACAATACCATTATTAGAATAAAAAAAAAGGGGCGAAAAATTCGCCCCTTTAATTTTTTTGTTTTTATTAACTAGTGTTGTCTACCTAAGATAGCTTTACCTGTAGGTATTCTAGTATCATCTACCATCTTCTGTGTAGCTGCGTCTGGTTCTTTAGTCATTAAACTGACTACGATCATTACAACTAAACATACTGGTGCACCGATCATTCCAAATCTTAAGTGGTCAATACCTAAGAATGGAGTGTTCACACCACCGAATATTGGTACAGAAAACTTCGGATATACCCATAATAGGTAGAATAATCCTGAAAGTATTCCAGCCATAATTCCGGCGATTGCACCTTGTCTAGTAGCTCTCTTCCACCATACACCAAGTACAAGTGGGAAGAATAGACCTGACATTGCAAAGTCGAATGCCCAAGCAACCGATCCTAAGATACTTGTAAGCCTAAATGAGGCTATGTAAGCACCTGCAGCTCCGATTATTACTAGAAGTACACGAGCAACTAAAAGTCTTTTTTGCGTATCAGCTTTTGGATCAATGATTTTGTAATAAATATCATGAGATAAAGCGTTTGATATCGCAAGTACAAGACCATCAGCAGTTGACATGGCAGCAGCCATACCACCAGCAAACACAAGTCCAGAGATTACAAACGGTAGTCCTGCTACTTCTGGAGTAGCTAATACTACAACGTCACCTCTCATGAACCATTCGTTCAACTGAAGTATACCGTCACCATTAAAGTCTGCGATAAATACTTGTTTAACTTCAGACCATCTTTGTACCCACTCTATTGACTGAACATCAGAAATAGATTTTCCGATAATTCCAGTTGGTAGATTTGGATCCATCAATGCTAATTTAGACAAAGTCGCTAACATAGGCGCTGAAGAGTAAAGTAAGAAAATAAAGAATAGCGACCATGCTACTGATTTTCTTGCTGCTCTAACTGAAGGAGTTGTAAAGTATCTCATTAAAATATGAGGTAACGATGCAGTTCCTACCATCATACAAATCGCTAATGATAAGTATTTCCAGACAGCCATTCCACCTTCAGGTACTCCAGAGTGAGAACCAGAGATATATTTCAATCCTCCTGGTACCCCAGCTGCTTTCATATCTGCGGCACTGTTTTTAACTAGTCCAAATTGTTGTTCAAGTTCACCAAGTCTTGCAACTTCATCACCTAGCATTAAGTGAGGGAATACTCCGCCACCAACTTTATTACTAATCCAGAAAACTGGTATTAAGTAAGCGATGATTAATACAATGTACTGAGCAACCTGTGTCCAAGTTACGGCTCTCATTCCACCAAGCATTGAACAGATTAAGATACTTATTAATCCAACCCATACACCTGCTTCAAACGGAATTCCAAGAGCTCTAGAAGCAATTGTTCCCGTAGCGTTAATTTGAGCTGTTACGTAAGTAAATGATGCTATAAAAAGCACGAATACTGAGCAAGCTCTTACAAGATTACCACCGTATCGTGTTCCGATAAAATCAGGAACTGTGTAACATCCAAACTTCCTTAAATACGGAGCCATTAAAGTTGCTACAAGCACATAACCACCTGTCCAACCAACTAAGAAGGCCATATAAGTATAACCACCATAGTAAACTCCACCTGCTAAGGCTACGAATGATGCACCTGACATCCAGTCAGCTGCAGTTGCCATTCCGTTAAATACGGTTGGCACTTGTCTTCCAGCAACATAGTAGGCATCTACTTGAATGGTTCTTGATAAATAACCGATTAAGGCATAAATCAATACCGTGAAAGCTACAAACATCACTCCGATGTTCTTTGCAGACACTCCTGCTTGTTCAGCAATCGCCATTAAAATAATGAAGACTACGAAACCACCAGTGTAGGTACCGTATATTTTAGGAAGGTTTTGGATAAAATTTCCTTTAAACATTAATCCTCCTCTCTTTCTGAGAATCCATGTTCTTCGTCAATCTTCTCCTGTTTATTGGCAGTCCAAAACAACATTATCACGAATGCAAGAAGAGAACCTTGCGCTGTCATGTAATATGCTAGTGGGTACCCAAGAAAAGACATCGTGTTTAGCTCTGAACCAAACATGAATATGACTAATGAGAAAAAAGCCCAAAGAACCAATGTTACTATCATATGGTTTTTGGTCTTATTCCAATATGCGTCTTTGTTTGACATATTTCCCCCTGTGTTTTTTTACTTTAACTTTAACTTTTTACGTAAAAAGTACTGTTATTTGAGGGGAGCATACTGATTATGAGTTGAATTTAAAGAGAAAAAACCTCTCACAAAACCTAAATGAAGTGCTACAAGTGAGAAAAATAAAGGTTTTTTAAATACAACGTGAAATTGAATCTAGAAAACATCATAGATATCATCAAATCCACTAGGGAATATCTTTTTCCCTACAAAAAGATAGTAAGCAAGTTTAGTAGCATTAGCTCAGAAAAAGATCTTCAAAATTTTATACAAGAGAGGTCAGCTCATGTAACTCAAACAACATTATACGGATATTTAAAAACTCGTATGGGGCACAAATTTACATTAATGGTTCAAGATGAAGAGTTTTCTAAATCAATTAATTTGGCAAAATGGAATATCTATATGGTTGCTTTAGCAGACTGTACCTTTTATGTATTTTCATACTTGATGTCTCAAAAAAATTTACAAAAAAATAATTCTAAAGAAATATTTTTAGGTATTATTGAAAACGAAAAGAAAAATGGCTTAAGTGAAGAAATTTATGACAAAGCAAAATCAGAATTTTTTAAAAGAATAGAGTCAGTAGATTTTAAAAAATAT
The DNA here is from genome assembly GCA_028408025.1 of Candidatus Pelagibacter sp. The sequence continues at coordinate 7,159 of JAOOKL010000021.1, forward strand.
TATTTAGAAGATCCATTTAAAGAAAGTGGATTAGCCCTTTTTAATTGGTCGCCAATTGCAGACGAGCTAAAAAATTTAGATAAAAAAATAGTTTTAAATTCAATTAAATTAAAATGGAATTTAATTGTAGAAGAATTTAAAAAACTGACAACTAATCTGAAATTCAATTAACCTTTATTTTGTCTATTCTGAATTAGTGACTCAACTACACTAGGATCAGCTAGGGTAGTAGTGTCACCTAAATTTTTTGGCTCATTAGCTGCAATTTTTCTTAAAATTCTTCTCATGATTTTACCTGATCTTGTTTTAGGTAAACCAGGTGAAAATTGAATTACATCTGGCGTTGCTATAGGTCCAATTTGTTTTCTAACCCAAAGTTTTAAATCTCTCTCCAAATCTCCAGTTGGTTTTTCTCCTACATTAAGAGTTACGTAGCAATATAAACCATTTCCTTTAATACTGTGTGGAAAACCTACTACTGCCGCTTCAGCAACTTTAGGATGAGCAACAAAAGCACTCTCTATTTCTGCGGTACCAAGATTGTGACCAGATACTATAATTACATCGTCTACTCTTCCCGTTATCCAATAATAACCATCTTTATCTCTTCGACATCCGTCACCAGTAAAATATTTCCCGTCAAATTGCGAGAAATATGTATCAATGAATCTTTGATGATCACCATAGACCGTCCTCATTTGTCCAGGCCAAGAGCTTGCCATACATAGCCTACCTTTTCCCTCTCCTTTAATAATTTTTCCATCTTGATTCACTAAAACTGGTTTAATACCGTAAAAAGGTTTTGTGGCTGATCCGGGTTTTAAATCTATAGCTCCAGGTTGAGGTGCTATAAGTATTCCCCCAGTCTCCGTTTGCCACCAAGTATCTACTATTGGACATTTAGAGTCCCCAACAGTTTTGTAGTACCACATCCAGGCCTCTGGATTAATCGGTTCTCCCACTGTGCCTAATAGTTTTAATGATTTTCTACTAGTTTTTTTGACTGGTTTTTCTCCCTCTCGCATTAAAGCTCTTATAGCTGTAGGAGCAGTGTAGAAAATATTCACTTTATACTTATCAACTATTTGCCACCATCTAGAACTATCAGGATAATTTGGCACTCCTTCAAACATAATAGTAGTTGCACCATTAGATAAAGGCCCATAAATAATATAGCTGTGTCCTGTAACCCATCCAATGTCAGCAGTGCACCAATAAATATCATTATATTTATAATCAAAAATATATTGATGTGTCATGGAGGCGTAAACCATATAACCCCCTGTTGTATGAAGAACTCCTTTAGGTTTCCCGGTTGAGCCAGATGTGTAAAGAATGAAAAGTGGATCTTCAGCATTCATCTCTTCAGGTTCACATTTATTTGAAACAGAAGATATCATTTCTTTGTAAGAAATGTCTCTTCCATCATCCCAATCGACTTGATTACCAGTTCTTTGAACCACAACGCATTTTTTTACTTCAGGGCATTGAGACAAAGCTTCGTCCGCTATTTTCTTTAGCGGAATAATTTTACCACCTCTTACACCTTCATCTGCGGTTATTAGATATTCTGACTCACAATCGTTAATTCTTGTTGCTATCGAGTCTGGAGAAAATCCTCCAAATATAATTGAGTGAACCGCACCTATCCTTGCACATGCTAACATTATATAAGCAAGCTCGGGTATCATAGTAAGATAAATTGTAACTCTATCCCCTTTTTGTATACCAATGCTTTTAAGGCCATTCGCAGCTTTACAAACATTTTGATGTAACTCTTTGTAAGATATCTTTTTAGAGTCCGCTGGGTCATCTCCAACCCAAATTATAGCTGTTTTTTTTGGATTTTTCTTTAGGTGTCTATCAATACAATTAGCCGAGGCATTAAGTGTGCCATCGTAATACCATTTAATTTTAACTTCATCTTTACTGTATTTTATATCTTTAATTTTTGAATATTTTTTTATCCAAGAGATTCTTTTTCCCTCTTTAGCCCAAAATTTATCATTATCTTTAATAGAAAGTTTATATTTTTTTTTGTATTTAGCTCCATTAACATATGCTTGATTTGACCAGCTATCTGAAACTTTTATTACAGTATTACCATCACTATCTTTCGATTGTGACAAAGCTTTTAAAGAGTGTTTTTTCCTCGAAGTTTTTTTCCTTCTAGAACTTTTTACTTTTTTTATTTTTTTCCTAGAACGTCTTTTCTTTTTTCTTTTTTTTCTAGAAGACTTTCTTTTTTTTGCTTTTTTTCTTTTTCTCTTTTTAGCCACTCTACCCCCCAATTAAATTTATCTGATTTTACCCATCTTATATATAATTTTCCAGCTTTTATAATCGATGGGCATGACCGAAAGTCGACTTTGTTTAATAAGTGGTAAATGTGAAATAGCCTTAGTTTTTTTAATAGTTTCTAGTGAAATAGGCGAATTAAATTGCTCCAAAAACCTGACTTGAACAGCTACAAACCTTTTATCTTTATCAGTTTTGTCAACAAAAGCTTTTTTTATTACCTCAACAATCCCTACTATCTCTTTGCCTATATTAGAGTGGTAGAAAAAACAAAGGTCACCAACTTTCATTGCTTTTAGATTATTAGCTGCTTGATAATTTCTTACCCCATCCCATGCCGCACCTTTAACGCCAGCTTTTTTTTGTTGCTCAATTGACCAAACATCAGGCTCAGATTTCATTAACCAATAATTTTTACTCATATTAAACCTTTTAGTCTAATTTTAATCCTGGTCCCTTCATATATGGTGCTGCACTATCTAGTGGCCATCTAGATTTTGCGGATATATCTATTTTATCGATCAAGTTTTTTTTAAATCTTTTAATTCCTGTCCAAGCGATCATAGCTGCATTATCTCCACAAAACTTTAAATCAGGATAAATGGTTTTAAAATTCATCTCTTTAGCCAAATTGGATAAATTTTCTCTTATTGATTTATTAGCTGCCACACCTCCAGCTACTATGAGTTGAACTTCTTTTTTTTTAGTTCTATCCTTAAAAGTTTCTATTGCAACTTTGGTTTTTTTAAAAAGTATATTATTAACCGTATTTTGAAAAGAGGCAGCAAGATTATATTTCATCTTATCATTCCGGTTTATTTTTTTAGATTCCCTTAATACTGCGGTTTTTAACCCAGCGAATGACAAATTGCATCCGGCTTTATTTATTATTGGTTCAGGCAATTTAAAGTAATTT
>JAOOKL010000022.1 GCA_028408025.1 Candidatus Pelagibacter sp.
AAAAGAAAAAATTGATAAGGATGTTGTTGTTGACTCTTTGGAGGTGGCAAGAAATAAATTTCCTGGTTTATCTAACTCTCTTGATGCTTTATGTAAAAGATTTAGCATTGATCTATCTAAACGTATTAAACATAATGCGTTGTTGGATTGTGAATTACTTAGGGAAGTTTATATTAACCTTCTTGATGCTAAGGAACCCAAATTTAACCTTTCTTCATTCAGTCAAAACAGTTACGAAAATCCTAGTAAAAAGATTAATTATGATAAAACAATTTATAAAGTATCTGAGAATGAGTTAAAAAATCATAAAAATTTTCTTAAAACCGAAATTAAAAAAAATTTTTATTGATTTCTTTTTTTATATAGCTCCTCGAAATCAACAGTTTCATTTATTTTAATCTCTTTAAATCCTGAATTCTCAAATAAAAATAAGAATATTTTTCTTAATTCAGAATAAATGTTTGATGGAACTTTAATTAAAATTATCTTTTCAAGTTCTTGTTTGTCAAAACTTTGAGTCGGTAATTCAATAATCGTTGCTAAAATTATTTTAGCATTTATTTTGTTAGTATTTTCTTTATTTGTAATTAGGCTTAAGGAAGTTTCAACTTCTATAAGATTATCTTTAATTTGATTACTTTTAATATCTATATTTATTTTATAATTAGATATTTCTTTTGATAATAAAGAATAAATCTCTGGATTTGGAATTTTAAAATCCAAATTTTTTATATATTTACCGACTATTTTATAATTCATCTTTTTTTTTGTCGACTATTTCACCATCTAAAGTATTTTTGTTATTTTCTTTATCAGGAATGTTACTGATTTTAAAAAAATGTTTAATTAAAACCTTTCTCGTGAATGGAAACAGTAATAAAAAACCTAAAATGTCAGTACAAAAACCTGGCACTATAAGAAATACCGCGGCTATAGCTATAGACGCTCCTGATAGCATTTCAAATATAGGAATTTTATTTTGATAAGACCTTATAATTCCTGATCTTAAAGTTTTTAGCCCCTCAAGTTTCGCAAAATACACTCCTATTACAGCTGTTAAAAAAATAAGTAATATAGTGTTTAAAGCCCCAATTTTACCCCCTATCTTTATCATAAAAAAAATTTCGATCGCAGGTATCCCTATAAATGCTAATAAAAGTGGGTTCATTTGTCAGATACAAAATTATATTATTAATGTATATTTATCAAACAATGAGTAACAATTTTGGATACATAGATATAATTTTACTGGGAATGATAGCTGGTTTTATAATCCTTAGGTTAAGAAATATATTAGGGAGAAAAACTGGGCATGAAACAAAAATTTATCCAAGTTTTGAAGAAAAAAAGTTTAATGTTCCTAATATTAATATTAAAAATTTTAAAGAAGGTCTTGAAGTTTTAGAGGGTCAAGAAAAGAAAAATTTTTTAAAAGGAGCTGAAATTGCTTATGAAACAATTTTAACATCTTTTGCTAAAGGCGATAATGAGAAATTAAAAAGTTTACTTACACCTGACATGGCATCAAATTTTAAGCAGGCTATAGAAGCTAGAAATAGAGACAAAGTAAAATCTGAGTTTACATTCATAGGAATAAAAGAATCAAATCTTGAAAAGTATGAAAAAATTAGAAATGAAATGTTTGCTTCGGTGAAATTTGTTTCAGAAGTCATATCAGTAAAAAAAGATAAAGATGACAAAATTATTGAAGGTAATCCTGATAAAATAAAACAGGTAATAGACTATTGGAAATTCACGAGAAATATTTTGAAAAAAGGTCCAAACTGGTACTTATCCGAAATTGTCACTAAGTGATTAAAAAAAAGAATATATCTAAAGAAGATTTAGATACTTGGAATAAATATATTAAAAATCCCACAGATTTAATTGATAAAGATAATATCCGTAAAAAAAGTGAGACTAAAAATTTTAGATTTAGCTATGACCTTCATGGTTATTCTCTATTAGATGCTAATAAGAAAATCGAGGAATTAATAATTTTTTGTGCGAGTAAATATTACAAAGAAATATTACTAATTACGGGTAAAGGTATTCATTCAAATACAGATAAAGACGTATACGCCTCTAAAGATTTAAGTAAGTTAAAATATTCTGTTCCAGATTTTATAAACTCTAATTCAGATTTATCAAAATATGTTTCTTCAATCTCTAGTGCAAAAGATTTAGATGGAGGAGAAGGAGCTATTATTATCAAACTGAGAAAGCTATAGAATAAACTTTGATAAATCAGTATCTTTTACTAAATTTCCAAGATTCTTATTAACGTATTCTTTGTTTACTGTAACTTTTTCACCAGCTTTATCAGTTGCATTAAAACTTATATCATCTAACACTTTTTCAATTATAGTATGAAGTCTCCTTGCTCCAATATTTTCAACTGAAGAATTTACTTCTGCGGATATCTTAGCTAGCATATCAATACCGTCTTCCGTAAATACAAGTTCAACGTTTTCAGTTTTTAATAACTCTTTGTACTGTTTAATTAGACTGTTATCTGGTTCTTTTAAAATTCTTTTAAAGTCATCCTCGTTTAAAGCACTTAGCTCAACTCTTATAGGCAATCTACCTTGCAATTCTGGAAGAAGGTCTGACGGCTTAGCAAGCTGGAAAGCTCCAGAAGCAATAAAAAGTATATGATCAGTTTTAATTGGGCCATGTTTTGTGCTTACAGTCGTACCTTCAATTAAAGGAAGTAAGTCTCTTTGAACACCTTCTCTTGAAACATCTCCTCCTACTCTATCACTTCTTGCAGAGACTTTATCAATCTCATCTAAAAAAACTATACCATTTTCCTCTGTAGTTTTTTTCGCTTCCTTAATGATCTTGTCTTCCTCAATCATTTTGTCTGACTCTTGAGCTACTAAAATGTCATGAGACTCTTTCACAGTCATTTTTTTCTTTTTACCTTTTTTATTCCCCATAGATTTTCCAAGTATATCGCCAAGATTTACCATTCCTACATTTCCCCCAGGCATACCTGGAATTTCAAAACTTTGTAATCCTGATGAATTGTCCTGAACTTCAATTTCTATTTCGTTATCATCTAAGTCGCCATTTCTTAATCTTTTTCTAAAACTTTCTTTTGTGGCTACACTCGCTTTGTTGCCTACTAATGCATCAAGCACTTTGTCCTCAGCTTTTAATTCAGCTTTAGCTTTGACTTCTTTCCTTTTTTTCTCTCTTTCCATTGCAATTGCAATTTCGATTAGATCTCTAACTATTTGTTCAACGTCTCTTCCTACATAACCAACTTCTGTAAATCTTGTAGCTTCAACTTTTATGAATGGAGCTTCTGCTAGTTTTGATAGTCTTCTCGAAATTTCTGTTTTTCCTACCCCAGTTGGGCCAATCATCAAAATATTTTTTGGTAAAACTTCATCTCTCATTTCATCCGAAAGTGCTTGTCTTCTCCATCTGTTTCTTAAAGCAACTGCAACCGCCTTTTTAGCTTCTTTTTGTCCAATTACGTATCTATCAAGTTCAGAAACTATTTCTCTTGGAGATAAAGCGCTAACCTTAGAATTTTCTTTTGTTTTATTCTTTACAAGATTTAAATTTGTCACTTTGCTAGATTTTACCATTTTATACTTTCTCTACTGTTACGTTATTATTTGTAAAAACACATATATCAGAAGCCACTTTTATTGATTTTCTCGCTATATCTTCAGCTTTCAAATCTGTCTCAATTAAAACTTTTGCTGCAGCTAAAGCATAATTTCCTCCTGAACCTATTCCAATAATTCCATCCTCTGGTTCCAAGACATCACCTGTACCTGAAATTATAAAACTATGTTTTTTGTCAGCTACTGCCATAAGCGCCTCTAATCTTCTTAAAAATTTATCACTTCTCCAATCTTTAGCTAATTCAACTGCCGCTCTTTGTAAATTTCCAGCATGTTTTTCTAATTTTGCTTCAAGCCTCTCAAATAAAGTCAATGCGTCAGCCGTAGATCCAGCAAATCCTGCAATTACACCTCTGCTATCAATCTTTCTAACTTTTTTTGCCTTACTTTTTAAAACTGTATTACCTAGACTGACTTGCCCATCTCCAGCTACTACAGTTTCACCGTTTTTTCTAAGTAACACAATCGTGGTTCCATGCCATTTTTCAGCTGTATTCATGATATTATATGTGGAGATTAATTTTAGATCTTCAATAGTGATTTATTGATAAAATGACCATTTAAATATATATCAAAGATAATTCAGCTTAGTTTATGAAAAGAAAAGCAAAAATTACTAGAAAAACAAAAGAAACCAGTATTTCTGTCGCGGTCAATTTAGACGGCAAAGGAAAGTATAAGATTAAAACCGGGATAGGTTTTTTGGATCATATGTTAGAGCAGTTATCGAAGCACTCTCTCATAGATCTAGAGGTTCAAGCTAAAGGTGATACTCATATTGATTTACATCATACGACTGAAGATACAGGAATAGCTATTGGCGAAGCTATAAAAAAAGCTGCGGGTAATCGAAAAGGAATCACAAGATATGCTTCAACAATGATACCAATGGATGAAACTTTAAGTCGTGTATCTATTGATGTATCAAATCGACCTTATCTAATTTGGAAAGTTGACCTAGCCGTTGAAAAATTAGGAGAAATGGATACTGAACTTTTTAAAGAATGGTTCCAAGCATTTTCACAGTCTGCTGGAGTAACTTTGCATGTTGAGAATATTTATGGTGATAATAGTCACCACAAGGTTGAGTCATGTTACAAGGGATTAGCTAGATCACTAAAGGATGCTTTAGCTATAGATAAAAGAATTAAAAACTCAATACCTTCGACAAAAGGCTCTATTTAAATTTGATGAACGTCACAATTGTTGACTACCAATCGGGCAATATAAGCTCAGTCATTAACTCTTTCACAGAGGTCACTAAAGGTAAAGTTAAATTAGAAGTTACTTCTGATATTAAAAAAATTAAATCCAGTGATAAGATTGTTTTACCTGGACAAGGATCATTTAAAAGCTGTATTGACTCTCTTAAACATATTAATGGGTTAGTAGAAACGCTTAAAGAATTTGCAATCACAAATAAAAAACCTTTATTAGGTATTTGCGTAGGTTTACAAATGTTTGCAGATATAGGTTTTGAGGAGTCAGAAACTAAAGGACTAGGTTGGATACCTGGTAAAGTTTCTAAAATTGATAATCAAAATGGAAAATTTAAACTTCCACATATAGGATGGAATGAAATTGAGATACAAAAAGAAAGCAAGATATTTAAAGATATTAAAAATAAATCTCATATGTATTTTGTACACAGCTATGAATTTATTCCAGAAGATAAGACGGTTATCTCAGCAACAACAGATTATTCATCAAAAATTGTGTGTTCTGTCGAAAAAGATAATCTATTTGGAACCCAGTTTCATCCCGAGAAGAGTGATAAAACTGGATTAAAAATAATTGATAATTTTATAAAACTTTAATGAAAATATTTCCAGCCATTGATATAAAAGATAAAAAATGTGTGAGATTAATCAAAGGAGATTTTGAAAATAAAACTGAATATAAAATTTCACCTATTGATCAAGCAGGCAAATATAAAGATCACGGTTTTAAAAATTTACACATCGTTGATTTAGACGGTGCATTAACTGGAAAGACCGTTAACTTAGAAATTATCAAAGAGATAGTTAGTAAATATGATTTAAAAATTGAAATAGGTGGTGGTGTAAGATCTCTTTACAGCGTCAAACAGTATGTTGATGCCGGTGTTGAAAAAGTAATTTTAGGGAGTGGTGCTATTAAGAATAAAGAGTTTTTAAGAGAAGCTTGCGAAAAGTTTAAAGGCCAAATTGCTTTAGGATTAGACGCAAAGAATGGAAATCTTTCTGTTTCAGGCTGGAAAGAAAATCTTAGTATTAAAACTTTAGATTTTCTTAAAGAGGTAAATAGCTTTGGAGTGAGTCGAATAATTTACACAGATATTAATAGAGATGGCATGAAGACTAGCCCTAATTTTAATGAGACGTTAAAAATTGCAGAGATTTCCAATTGTCCTGTTGTTATTTCAGGAGGTGTTTCTTCAATAAACGATATTAAGAAAGCAAAAGATTTAGATAATAAAAAAATTGAAGGTATAATTGTCGGCAAGGCAATTTATGACGGTGATATTAAGCTAGAAGATTTGGCAAAGGAGATTAATTAAAATGGTCGCAAAATTATCCACGATCAGACGTAAAATTAGAAACGGGGCAAAACTTGGTTTTTCCGAAAGAGCAAGAGCGGTGAATAAAGGATTGTTGCCGAGCAAAGCAAAAAAAAGAAAAAATGTTAAAAAATAGAATTATACCTTGTTTAGATGTTAAAAATGGAAGAGTTGTCAAAGGTATTAACTTTGTTGAATTAAAAGATGCTGGTGATCCAGTAGAACAAGCAAAGATTTATAGCGATGGAGGAGCAGATGAAATTTGTTTTTTAGATATTACTGCATCAAATGAAAACAGGGATACAATTATTGATATTGTGAAAAAGACAGCTAAAGAATGTTTTGTTCCTTTAACGGTTGGTGGTGGAGTTAGAACTATTCAAAATATTACTGATTTATTACTAGCTGGAGCTGACAAAGTTTCTATAAATACAGCAGCTGTTAAGAATTTGGAATTTGTTAAAGAAGCTTCAAAAAAATTTGGATCCCAATGTATTGTTGTTGCGATTGATGCAAAAAAAGTTTCAGAAAATAAATGGGAAGTGTTTACACACGGTGGAAGAAACAAAACAGGTATTGACGCTGTTCAGTTTGCTAAAAAAGTGGAAGCAAATGGAGCTGGTGAAATTTTGTTAACCTCAATGGATAAAGATGGAACCAAATCCGGTTATGATGTTGATCTATTAAAAGCTATTACAAATAATACAAATATCCCCGTCATAGCATCTGGCGGAGTTGGCACATTAGATCACTTATATGATGGTATAGTTAAAGGAGGAGCAAGTGCAGTTTTAGCTGCATCTATTTTTCATTATGGAGAATTCAAAATCAAAGATGCTAAAGAATATTTGAATTCTAAAAATGTATCAGTAAGGTTATAAAATGTTTGAAAACTTAGAACAATTAATAAAAACAATCAGAGAGAGAAAAAATTCCTCTTCTGATAAATCTTATACTAATAAACTTCTTAATGATAAAAATTTAAGTGTTTCAAAAGTAAAAGAAGAAATAAGCGAATTAATAGAGTCTGTGGAAAAAAATTCAAATAAGATACATGAAGCAGCTGATGTGATGTATCATTTAATGGTTTATTTGGAGGCTAATAATATAAAAATTGAAGACGTGATGAATGAGCTAAAAAAAAGACAGAAATGAAATATGATAAGAATAATATATTTGCCAAAATACTAAGAGGAGAAATTCCTTGTAAGAAAGTCTTTGAAAATGATCATGTGTTAGCTTTCCATGATATAAATCCTCAGAAGAAAGTGCATGTTTTAGTGATACCCAAAGGAGAGTATATAGATCTTGATGACTTTAATAATAAAGCTTCAGAAAAAGAAATTTTAGAACTTAATAAAGCCGTTACACATGTTGCTGATTTAATTGGTGCAAAAAATAAAGGTTATCGTGCTTTAACAAATATCGGTAGTGACGGAGGTCAAGAAGTTCCTCATTTACATTTTCACGTTTTTGCAGGAGAAAAAATTGGAAAGATGGTTAACTAATGGTTTCTAGAGTTAAAAGGTATTTTTTAGAAATTAAAGATTTTTCAAAAACTGTTGATTTAAATCTTCCAGAAAATTTTCAAATTATTTTAGATGATAAAGATAATTTTCATTTAAATAAATTTTTTTACAAACAAATAGGAATAGATCACTATTGGAGAGATAGATTGCTATGGTCTGATAGTGAGTGGGTAAAGTATGTTAAGAATAAAAATTTAGAGACACATATCCTAAAAAAAGGGGAAGAACTTGTTGGATATTACGAGCAAGAATATCATCCTGCTTTAAATGAGGTAGAGCTCATAAACCTGGGAGTATTAAAAGAATTTAGAGGCTTAAAACTTGGCTCTACAATCGTAAACCACGCTATTGCTAGCGCGTCTAGAAAAAATCCAGATAGGATGTGGGTTCATACCTGCAGTCTAGACCATAAGCACGCTCTGCAAAATTACAAATCAAAAGGTTTTGAAATATTTAAAGAAGAAGAAATTGACTTCGTAGCTTAATTTATTTCAGGTAATTTAAAAGTACTCTTTTCAAAAATATCATTTTTTGCAACAATATTTAGAGTGAAATTAATATTATTATTATATTGATCAATAATTTTCCAACCTTTTAAATCTAAAGAATTTCTATCGAAAAAAACTGTTATCTCATTATCACTCAGATAAACAAGTTTAATAAGCTGATCTGTTAGCTCTAATTTACCTGATTGAACAATTTCCAAAAGTTTATCTTTATATAAAATATTTATGAAAGGAGATTTTGCAATTGGATAATGGTAAGTTTTATTATATCTTTTTTGTGTTATCGCTAGCCTTTTATTGTTTATAACTAATTCCTTTCTCTTATCATCGAAATAATTACATTTTAATTTTCCAGGAAATTTTAAAAGACAACTGCCTTTCTCAGTTTTTTCATTAATTAATTGATCAAATGTAAATTCTAATGAATTTAAATTGTTTAGTTGAGAAATTATTTGTTCTTTTTCATCAGTATACAGATTTGTTGACATTGAAAGAAATACTGAGGCTAAGAATATTTTTTTAAAGAACTTCACGTTTACCAACATGATTTGCTTTACTGACAATACCTTTCTCTTCCATCATATCAATAATTCTCGCAGCTCTATTGTATCCTATCTGTAATTTTCTTTGCAAAAAGCTTGTAGAAGCTTTTCCTTCCGTCTTAATAATCTCTACAGCCTGATTGAATAATTCGTCTCCATCACCTTCATTTCCAGAAGTTAATGAACTTTCTGTGGTTTCTTGGGAAGTAATTTCTTCCATGTAATCTGGTTTTCCTTGTGCTCTCAATGAATTTGTAATCTTCTCAATTTCCTGCTCAGCAACATAAGGACCATGAATCCTTACAATTCTATTTGCTGACGACATAAATAACATATCTCCTTTACCTAACAATTGTTCGGCACCCTGCTCTCCTAAAATAGTTCTACTATCTATTTTAGAACTTACTTGAAATGATATTCTTGTAGGAAAGTTTGCTTTGATTGTACCTGTTATTACATCAACACTGGGTCTTTGTGTTGCCATAATGATATGAATTCCTGCAGCTCTAGCCATTTGTGATAATTTTTGAATATAATTTTCGATTTCTTTTCCAGCTACAAGCATCAGATCTGACATTTCGTCGACAACTACAACAATGTACGGCATTTTAAGTTTATGTTTAGCATTGTAGCCATCGATGTTTCTAACACCCACTTTACTCATTAATTTATATCTACTGTTCATTTCTTTGACAGTCCAAGATAGTGCTGAGGTTGCTTTTTTAGCGTCAGTTATAACTGGAGTAAGCAAATGTGGAATTCCTTCATAAGTAGATAGCTCTAACATTTTAGGATCTATCAAGATAAATTTACAAAGATCAGGATTCAATTTGTAAAGTAGGGAAGCAATAATAGTATTTATACATACAGATTTTCCTGAACCAGTAGTACCCGCAATTAATAAGTGAGGCATAGCTGTTAAATCCCCAACAATTGGCATTCCTGAAATACTTTTTCCTAAAGCGATTGGAAGTTTTATGTCTTTTTTTTGAAATTTCTCGTTAGAAATTATCTCTCTTAAATTTACTCCCTCTCTTTCTTCGTTAGGGATTTCAATTCCAACTGTATTCTTTCCAGAAATTACAGAAACTCTGGCAGATGTTGAG
>JAOOKL010000023.1 GCA_028408025.1 Candidatus Pelagibacter sp.
CTCTGGTTTCTTCCATGGAGGGACCAGCAAAGTTTTTTCCAATAGTTTTAGGTTTTTTTGTTTCAACAAGTTATTTATCTGTAGAACACGGAGCAATAGAATTAATAAACAGATCTTTGATAACTATTTTAATTTTTTGGACTTTTCATCAAATTATTGGCCCACTCTCAGCTGTTATTAAGTCTGTAGGCGGTTTACTATCCAAAGATTTAGTTAATTGGATTATTAAAGCTATTAAGATTTTAATTCTAATATTGGGGGCAGCTGCAGTATTAGAACTTTGGGGGATTAAAATTGGACCTATAATCGCTGGACTTGGTTTATTTGGTGTAGCAGTGGCTTTAGGTGCACAAGATTTATTTAAAAACCTAATCTCAGGAATACTGGTTCTAGTAGAAAGAAGATTTCAAGTTGGTGATTGGATATTCGTCGAAGGAGTCATTGAAGGAACAGTTGAAAGTATAGGCTTTAGGTCTACTGTCGTAAGAAGATTTGATAAATCGTTAGCGACTATTCCAAATTTTCAATTTGCTGAGAACGCTGTTATTAATAATACTCTTACAACGAATAGAAGAATTAACTGGGTTATCGGACTGGAATATAGGACAACCAGTGATCAATTAAAAAAGATTAAAGATGAAATAGAACACTACATAAAAGGGAGTGAATTATTTTCTAAAACAGGAGATACATTTCTAACAGTAAAAATAGAGCAATTTGCTGCTAGTTCAATAGACATAAGGTTAATTTGTTTTACAAAGACAAAACATTATTTGGAATGGATGAGCGTTAAAGATACTTTAGCTTTAGAAATTAAAACTATAGTAGAGAAAAATAAAGCATCATTCGCATTTCCAAGTACTTCAATTTATGTGGAAAAAAATTAATGAAATCAGTTCTTATTTTATTTGATCAAGCGGTCAGTTTATACATTTGGATATTAATCATTAATGCCATTATTAGCTGGTTAGTAGCATTCAATGTTTTGAATACTAGCAATAGATTTGTCTACTCGGTTCTTGATGTTTCCTATAAACTTACAGCTCCTCCTTTAAATTATATAAGAAGATATCTTCCGAATTTGGGTTCAGTTGATATATCGCCAGTTGTACTTATTTTAATTTTGTTATTTTTAAGAAATTTAGTATTTGAAATGTTTGCACCCTCGTTATTTTAATTATGATTATAGATGGAAAAAAAGAAGCTGAAATTTTAAGTCATGAAATAAAAAAAGAAATAAGTTTGTTAAAAGAAAAGACCAAAAAAGTTCCTACTCTATCCGTAATTTTAGTTGGAAATTATGCTCCTAGCGAAATTTACGTTAAAAATAAGGTCAAGAAATCTAAAGAGGTGGGAATAAATTCAGATGTAATAAGGTATCCTGATACTGTATCCGAAAAAGAAATATTAAAGAAAATTATAGAGTTAAATGAAGATAGTAAAGTATCAGGAATCTTGGTTCAACTTCCACTTCCTAAACAAATCAATAAAGAAAAAATTATTAATTTAATACACCCTTCAAAAGATGTTGATGGATTTCATCCAATTAATGTTGGAAATTTAGCCTCAGGTTATCATGCAATAACACCATGCACGCCTTTAGGATGTTCTTTACTTATTAAAAAAATTGAAAAAGATTTATCAGGAAAACATGCCGTAATAGTTGGCAGATCAAATTTAAATGGAAAACCTATGGCCCAACTGCTGTTAAAAGAAAACTGTACAGTTACTATAGTTCATTCAAAGACAAATAATATTAAATCTGAATGTTTGAAAGCTGATATACTGGTTGTTGCTATAGGAGTACCTAATTATGTTAAAAAAGATTGGGTTAAAGAGGGTTCTGTAATAATAGATGTAGGTATAAACAAACTAGAAAATAAAATTGTAGGCGATGTACAGTTTGATGATGTGAAAGAAAAAGTAAAAGCAATTACCCCAGTACCAGGAGGAGTTGGTCCAATGACGATAGCTTGTTTGTTAAAAAATACTCTAGAGTGTTTTAAAGCTCGTTTGATTTAGACTTATCAAGATTCAAAAATTTACTATTTCTAAATCTTATTACTACAGTAGCTAAAGCTACAATTAAAATTGCGCCCGAAATATAAAGTAAATTTGTTGGATCTCCCTCTTTATCTTGTAGAATTATGAAACGTGCGAGTGCCGTTATTGCTATTACTAAAGGATAAGAAATTCTTATTGATCTAGTTTCCCAATAAGATCTTACCAAGCCTATAACCTCAATATAAATAAAAAGAAGCAATAGATCAGCTAGCCCTATGTACTGATCAATATACATATCCCTTACTTCAAGAAAAAATGCAATTACCGTTGCAATCAATACAAATATAACTGCTACTAGTTGAATATTTCGAATCGTTGAATTCATTAAATAAATATTATCAGAAATTTATGATTTATATAACTGTTTAGAGTGATATTTAATAAATTTTTCCACTTTAGACTTATTAAAAGATTTATTTTCCTCAAAGGAAACTTTTTTCATAGAATAAGCTTTATTTTTTGTTCTTCTAGACAATATTGTTACGTTGCCCTTATAAAGACTAAGCACTACATCACCTGAAACTTGACCTCTTTTTTTATCAATTATTTTTTGAAGTTTTATTCTTTTTTTTGAAAACCAATAACCGTTGTAAACTAACTCCGCGTATTCAGGCATTATTCTCTCTTTATTATGAACTGTATCTTTATCCAAAGTAACAGACTCAATAGCTCTGTGAGCTATATATAAAACTGTGCCACCTGGAGTTTCATAAACACCTCTTGATTTAATTCCAATAAATCTATTTTCAACTAAATCAACTCTACCCACAGCATTTTTTCCAGCTAATAAATTTAATTTTTGCAAAAGTTTTTCAGGTTTTAATTTTTTGCCATTAATTGAGATCGGATCGCCATTTTTAAAAGAAATTTTTACTTTAGTTTTTTTATTTGGTGCTTTTTCTGGAGAAACTGTTCTTTGAAAAATAAACTCTGGTGCAGAATTTCTTGGATTTTCCAAAACTTTACCTTCTGTAGAAGTATGAAAAATATTGTCATCAACAGAAAAAGGCGGAGCTCCTTTTTTATCTTTGGGTATGGGTATATTATTTTTTTTTGCGTAATTAATAAGATCAGTTCTGGATTGTAACTTCCATTTTCTCCATGGAGCAATAACCTTAATTTTTTTTCCTCCAAAAAAAGCATATCCTAATTCAAATCTTACTTGATCGTTTCCTTTACCAGTAGATCCATGAGAAACAGCAAATGCTTTAAATTTTTTTGCAATAGCTATCTGTCTTTTAGCAATCAATGGTCTAGCAATAGAGGTTCCGAGAAGATAAACTCCTTCGTAAACTGCATGTGCTCTGATCATTGGAAAAACATAATCTTTTACAAATGTATTTTTTAAATTTTCAATTATTATTTTTTTTACACCTAAACTTTTCGCATTCTTGATAATTTTTTGTTTATTCATCACTTGGCCAATATCAGAAGTGTAAGCAATAACCTCGGCTTTATAATTTTCTTGAAGCCATTTAAGTATTATTGAAGTATCAAGCCCACCTGAATAAGCTAAAACGATTTTTTTCATTTAACTGCAGGTTTTTTTTGCGGTGTTGTATGCTTTAGTAAATCCCATCATAGAATAGTGGTCAGTAGTCTCAGCGCCTTTAGTTGTTCTAGCTTTTATAATAAGATTAGTCGCTCTTTTCATCAACTTAATAAAATTTTTTTCTTCTTGATCATCCAATAACCAAGCAAAGTTTTTCTGAGAAAAAAAAGAATATCTTTTTTTTCCTGAAGCAGCTGTAACCGTTGAAGTTTTATAGTCGTGACCACTTGTTATACTCACTTCATCTTTAATATCCTCGGATGGTCTGAACGTAACGAATAATTTTGACTGTCCTCTTTGTATAGAGGAAGGAGCTCTTTTTGTTGGCGTAGTCTGTGCAAAACAGATTTTTCCTTTATCTGTTTCAGCAGTAAAGCTCTCCCAATTTTTATACTTTCCTGTTGATCTAGGGGTATTAGCCGATGCACTAAAAGCAAACAATGTTAGAGACAGTAAAATTAAAAACTTTTTAAAAAACATAATTTTATTTTTATACTAAAATATAGCTATTTCAATGGTTTGAATTATGGTGAGGGATTTGGATTGTTATTATGTATTAAATTAATTTTATCCATAATTTCTTCCGTTAGTTCAATCTTTATACTTTCAATATTTTCTTTTAATTGTTCCATTGTAGTTGCTCCAATTATATTACTAGTCACAAAAGGCCTAGAATTGACAAAAGCCTGAGCTAATTGAACCATAGTCAAATTATATTCTTTGGCCAATTTGTAGTATTCATCATATGCTTTCATTGCCAGAGGATTTATCATTCTTTCCCATCCCTTGAATAAAGCCATTCTAGAATTTTTAGGCATTTGATTGTTTCTATATTTGCCTGACAAAGCTCCTGCTGCTAGTGGATAATAAACCAACAGCCCACATTTTTCCCTAATAGAAATTTCTGACATTCCGACCTCATAAGTTCTATTTACTAAACTGTAGGGATTTTGAACTGACATCATCCTTGGTAAATTTTTATTTTTTGAAATTTCTAGATATTTTGATAATCCATAAGGTGTTTCGTTTGACAATCCTACGTACCTAATTTTACCGCTTTTAATAAATCTATCTAAGGCTTGTAAAATACTCTCAAAATCATTCCATTCTTTCTCGTCTTTACGTAGCGTAAATTCTCTTCTTCCAAAACAGTTAGTCGATCTTTCTGGCCAATGTAATTGATACAAATCGATATAATCTGTCTTTAATCTCTTTAAACTTCCATCTATGGCTTCACCTATATTTTTTTCGTTAAAATTATTTCCTCCGCCTCTTATCCAGTCACATCCCGGTCCAGCAACTTTCGATGCTAAAATAATTTTCTTTCTATTTTTTCTTTTCTCAAACCAATTACCAATCATTATTTCAGTTTTCCCAAAAGATTCAGCAGTTGGTGGTACAGAGTAAAGTTCAGCCGTATCAAAAAAATTTATTCCTTTATCAATCGAATAATCCATTTGCTCAAATGCATCTTTTTCAGAATTTTGAGTTCCCCATGTCATCGTACCTAGACAGATCAAGCTGACATCTAAATCGGTACTACCTAATTTTTTAAATTTCATAAAATCCTTATTTTTCAGGTTTTTTTAAAGCAATTATTGACTATTGAAAAGTTAATAAAAATTCATATATTAAATTTATGGTTTTTAACAAACAAACAACATCTGCTAGATCTTCTGCGTCTGAAGCAATTATAGATCAAGGGTTAAGAAGTTATATGCTCAAAGTTTATAACTATATGGGCTCAGCTTTATTACTTACTGGCTTTATAGCTTTATTTACTTTTAAATTTGCTGCAGTCACAGGTCCAAACGGAGAATTGATTGGTTTAACTTCTTTAGGTAACTCGCTTTATAATTCAGGTTTAGCTTGGGTAGTAATGTTAGCTCCTTTGGGTGTTGTTTTTTATATGAGCTTTGGAATTGCGAAAATGAGTGTCTCGAAAGCTCAAACTGTATTTTGGATTTTTGCGTCACTAATGGGATTATCTTTATCATCAATATTTATTGCTTACACAGGAACGTCTATTACAAGAGTATTTTTTATAACAGCAGGAACTTTTGGTGCTATGAGCATTTACGGTTATACAACTAAAAGGGATTTAACAAAATTAGGATCTTTTTTAATGATGGGACTTATAGGCATAATTATAGCTTCATTAGTAAATATTTTTATGAAGTCCCCAATGATGTATTTTGTAATTTCAATCTTGGGGGTATTAATTTTTGTAGGATTAACTGCTTATGACACTCAAAAAATAAAGAATATGTATTTAGCAAGTGATAGTGGAGAACTAATGGGCAAAAAAGCTGTAATGGGTGCCTTAACACTTTACTTAGATTTCATAAATCTTTTCATAATGCTTTTAAGACTTTTCGGTCAAAGAAGATAATTATTTAATTAATCTTAAATTATTCCAACTAGTTTTATCAATAAGCTGATCTAAGTCTTCTGATCTTTTAAGAATATTACCATTTTTATCTTTTATCAAAAATTTATCATTATAATAATTTGGTTTAAAATTTTTTAAGATCCTAAGTACTGGTCTATCGGAAGCTCTTTGATAAACATCAAAAGAAATTTCTTTATTACCTAAAGAAAATGAATAATCTTTCCAAGCTCCGTTTGAAACCATCCTAGCATATAAATTTAATATACATTTAAGTTCTTTTTTTACAAAAAATTTAACTTTTTCCTTTTTAATATCATTGTTTATAATAAGTTTAATATTTTTCATATTTTATATTTATTAATTAAAGGTAATTGAAAAGCTGTAAATATAAAAGTTAGAGGTAATATTCCCCAAACCTTGAAATTTACCCATGTTGACTCAGGCTGAGTTCTCCAGATTATTTCATTTAAAAAAGCCAAGAAAATAAAAAAGTAAGCCCATCGATCACTCAATTTACTCCAACCTTCCTCATTTAGTTTAAAAGCCGATTTGAAAAAAAACTGAATAAAATTTCTTTCAAAAAATCTTCTTCCTATAATTAGTGTAAAGGCAAAAATAAGATTTATAATTGTCGGTTTCATGTATATGAAGATGGGATTATTAAAATATAACGTTAAGCCACCAAAAAAAGAAATTATTATGCCTCCTAAAAGAGGTATATACGGAATCTTCTTTTCAAGTAGATAAATTGCTATTACTGCAATTATTGTTGAGATAATTAATGGTGGAATTGCTACTGCTAAATTGTTTCCACTTTTATAATAAATTACAAAAAAGATTAATAATGGTCCAAAATCTGCGACAAATTTTAAAAAAGACTTATTCACAATACATCTTTAACATAACTCAAATTTTTAATAAATTATATATTGATTTTGTTGAAAAAATTATTAACTATTAGATATGGCTTCAAGTAACAACGCTAAATTCTCTATAGGTGAAACAGTAAAACATAGACATTTTGATTTCAGAGGAGTCATTTACGACGTTGACTTTGAATTTAATAATTCAGAAGAATGGTACCAATCTATACCAAAAGATGTCAGACCAAGAAAAGATCAACCTTTTTATCACTTGTTGGCCGAAAGCAATGAAGTTACATATGAAGCTTACGTTTCTGAACAAAATTTATTGTTAGATAAGTCAAAAGTGCCAGTTAAGCATCCTTTAATTGAAGAAATTTTTTCTGGAAAAAAAGGTTCGAATTATTTCAAGATTTCCAATTAAATCTTACCTTTCTGCCTAAAATTAAACAATTTTCACTCAAATCTATGACAAATATTTATTCTATATTTAATTGTTCTCGCCTGATTGGGGATTAACTCATACTTCTTAACTCCCTCTCAATCCTCAATTAGGCTTTTATTCACTCTTCACTTAGAATTTATATTATAGTAGTCAAAGATTATGATTTATTTAATAAGCCCAAGTAAAATTTTTCAGTGGATTGAAAGATTGATGAATTTTATAAATTCAATATTTTTTGTAGTTTTAATTATAGGTTTGACATTTGCATTATTAATTTCTCCACCCGACTATTTGCAAGGAGATAGTGTAAGAATTATGTATGTACATGTACCTTCTGCGTGGATAAGTTTAGCTTCATTTACTTGTATTGCTATTCTATCAATTTTAATTTTTTTATTAAAAATTAAAAATTTGAATTTAATTTCAAAAAGTATTGCGCCTATAGGATTATTATTTACATTTTTAGCTATAGTGACAGGATCCCTTTGGGGTAAGCCTACTTGGGGAACTTGGTGGGCTTGGGATGCTAGATTAACATCTATGGTTGTCCTATTAATGTTTTATGTAATGTATATTCTATCTTTAAAGTTAATAAAAGATGAAGATAAAGCTAATCAAGTTTCAGGTTTAATCGCAATAGTTGGATTAATTAATATACCAATTATAAAATATTCAGTCGATTGGTGGAGTACTTTACATCAACCTCAAAGCATTGATATTTTGAATGGCTCGAGCTCTATACACTCCTCTATGTTATTTCCATTAATATTGATGTTATTGGTTTTATTATTATACTGTGCGTTAATTTTTCTAATGAAATATAAGACAGAAATCATTAAAATAAAGAAAAAAAACGTTAAAAGATTATGATTGAAAAGTTAATTTATATGAATGGTTACGGTTTGTTCGTATGGCTTTCATTTGCAATTTCACTTTTTGCATGTGCATTGGTTTATTACAAAACTTACAGAACACTTAAAAAATATGAAAAGGCTTTTGCAAAAGACTTGCATGAATTATCTGAGTCCGAAAGAAAAAAAGTTTTAGAAAAATCTAAAGTTGCTAATCAGGTTTTCGCATCATATAACAAATCAATTTGAAGCATTTAAATGCTTGTAAAAAAAGTAAAAAAGAGAATTTCTTTTTTAAGTTTATTTTTGATTTTTTCGATTATTTCAGTTTTTCTTATTCTAAAATCTCTGACTAACAATATTTTATATTTTAAATCTCCTACTGAAATAAAACTTAGTGATGAAATAAATTTTAATAAAAAAATAAGAATAGGCGGCATGGTAAAAAAAGACTCAATTTTAATAGACAGTAAAGAAATGAAATTTATAGTAACTGATTTTAAAAATGAACTTATTGTTTCTTACAAAGGAGTTGTTCCTAATCTCTTCTCTGAAGAAAAAGGTGTTGTTGCTGAGGGAAAACTAAAAGATAAAAAATTTTTTATAGCTGACAGGATTTTAGCAAAGCATGATGAAAAATATATGCCCCCTGAACTTCAAGGTATTTTAAAACAAGATGCTAAGTAATTTAGGGAATTCAATTTTATTTATAAGTGCTTTTATTAGCTTATCAATTATTTATACGTCTTTTGTAAATTTAAATGACGGAAAAACAGTTTTAAGAAAAAAAATTTATCAACTTTGTTTATTTCAGAGTACATTGATTATTTTAAGTTTTTTCGTATTAGTTTCTGCTTTTATTACTTCGGATTTTTCACTAATAACTGTTTATCAAAACTCACATACCTTAAAGCCATTACTTTATAAAATCTCAGGA
>JAOOKL010000024.1 GCA_028408025.1 Candidatus Pelagibacter sp.
ATAAAACAATGTAGTAATAATTAAATAGATAGTTCATCTTTTTCTTAAATATATATATTCCCAAAAAAATGACATAAATAATAATTAAATAAGCAATATTTCTATGATAAAATTGAATTAAACTTTGATCATTAAAATTTAAAAGATGACTAAACTTATTAAAATCAATATCATCTGGAAAATAAGCTTGATTCATTAATGGCCAGGTTTGATATATTTGACCCGCATCTAATCCTGAAACAAACGCTCCAAAAATAATTTGAAAAAAAATTAATAAAATTAAACTACTAAAAACTAATGATTTTTTTTCATAAGTAAAAAAATTTTTAAAAGTTTTTGATTTAAAATTTAGGATATTCCAAAAAATCATTGATATAATTATAAAAGCAATTGATAAGTGTAAAGACAATCTATAATGACTAACAGTTACATTCTCTATCAAACCACTTTTGACCATATACCATCCAACTAAACCTTGTATTAAGATTAATGTTGAAATTAAGAAACATAATTTTAAATATTCACTATTTATTTTTTTGGTAAAATAAAAATAAATAAAAGGTAAAATAAAAAAAAGCCCTAATAATCTAGCTAAAATTCTATGTGCATATTCCCAATAAAATATTATTTTAAAATTGTCTAAAGTCATGTTTGAATTCATTAATTTATACTGCGGAATTTCTTTATATAAGTTAAAATAATTTTCCCAAGCAGAATTGTTTAACGGTGGTAGAATTCCTGCAAAAAGTTCCCACTCAGTGATGGAAAGACCAGAATTTGTTAATCTTGTTAATCCTCCAACAATTACTATTAAACTAACCATGAGAAAGCTGATTACTAGCCAATAATAAAATAGAGTATTTATCTTTTCATCATTTGATTTCATGAATTTTAATATATATTTTATTTAGAAAAAGAATAATATCTTAATGTCGCTATGATTAATAAGAACATATTAAAAATTAGAAAAAGACTAGATAAATTGGATAATGCTTTTCTAGCTTTAATTAAAAAAAGAACAATGTTAGTTGATGAGGTTCTAAAAAATAAAAAATACAAAAAAGATATAGTTGACAAAAAAAGAATTTCGGTAATTCTTAAAAATATCGAAAAAAAATCAAAAAGAATTAATATTGACCCAAAAATAACGAAAAAGATTTGGACTTACATGATTAAAGCTTACATTGATTATGAATTTAGATCTTTTAAAAAAAAATAATTATTTACTATGTGGAGGCAATTTTTTTTCTACAAAAAATTCGTGTTTTCTCGTATTTGGGTTATATTTTTTTAATTTAAGTTTATTTTTTGCTTTTTCACCTTTAGTTGGCTTTTTCGCATAGTAAATAATTTTACTATCCGGATTGCTTTCAGGGACTAGTCTTACTTTAATGTGTGTTTTTTTTGCCATAATTTTTTAAAATTTTAATTTTGTCTAAAACTTTTTTACTTTTTAACTCAATATTCTTTTTTTGATAATCAGTTTTTAAACTATTCAAATCATAATCGTCAAGGTTATTTATCTTATTTTTTAGTATATTTTTCACTCCCTTTATTGTCATCCCATTATCTTTTAACATAAATTTTATAAAACGTATTATCTCTATTTGTTTTTCTGAATAATATCTTCTTTTATTAATAAGCACTGGTTTAATCACTTTAAATTCTTTCTCCCAAAATCTTATTATGTGATTTGCAGGTTTTTTACTTCTTGGATCAAAAAGGTTAATTAATTTTGATACTTCAGATATTTTGTATAATTTTTGCATATTTATTTATTCAAATTTTCATTTAATTTTCTCGAGGCGATAAAACTTAAAGTTTTTCTAGCAGAAATTTTATAGGTTGTATTATCTCTTGGATTTCTTCCCAATCTTTCTTTTTTGGCCAAAACTTTAAAAGTTCCAAAATTTTTAACATTTACAGTTTCAATGCTAATTAAGTCTTTTAATATTTCAATAATACTATTGATAATTGATGAAGAATATGATTTTGATAAGCCTATTTTGATACTTAAATTTTTTGTTATATCTTTTTTAGTATAATTAATTCTCTTTTTCTTTATCATTTAAATGACTTAAATTATTTTTTATTTCTTGCATTAGGTTTCCTTTTATAATTTTATAACATAAGTCGATAGAATGATAAAATCCTATTGCGTCTGTTCCACCATGACTCTTTACTACTGGCCCATTTAATCCTAAAAAAATTGCACCATTATATTTTCTTGGATCTAATTTTGATTTAAATTTTTTTAAAGAAAAGTAAGAAAACACAATCGATAATTTAGATATTAAATTTTCCATTAGGGATTCTTTTAAACTATCAACTACAAATTTTGCAGTACCTTCTGCAGTCTTTAGCGCTATGTTTCCAGTAAAACCATCTGTTACAATTACATTGCTCTCACCATTCATAATTTGGTTTCCTTCAATATATCCATTAAAAATAAAATTTTTTTCACTTTCTAGGTTTTTTAATTGAGAATAGGTTTTCTTAAGTATTTCTGTACCTTTTATTTCTTCAGAACCAATATTAAGTAAAGCAACACGAGGTTGTTGTTCTGGAAATATAGATTTAAATAATGCTGTACCCATTTCAGAGAAATCAACTAAATTTTTATCATCACATTCGATGTTTGCACCTAAATCTAATACAACACTCATTCCTTTTTTGCTTGGCCACAATCCTGCTAAAGCAGGTCTTGATACATCATTCATCATTTTTAGTATCATTTTAGAAATTACAAAGAGAACTCCCGTGTTACCTGCAGATAAACTTATATCGGTGTCACTATCAATTTGTGATTTTATAGAATTCCACATACTTGTGTTTTTTGAATTTTTAATAGCAGTTAGTGGAGTTTCTTCATCTGAAACCACGGAGTCCGTATGAACAATTATTACTTTATCATCATTAATTTTTAAATCAAAAAGATGTTTTTTTAAAATATTTTTATCACCAAAAAGTTTAATTAAAAAATCATTTTTTTTAAGATTTCTTTTTAAAAAAATATTCAATCCTTCAATGTTTTTTTTTGGAGAATTTTCACCACCCATTGCATCAATCGCAATAGTAATTTTTTTTGTCATTTATAATGATTAAATATCTAAAATTTTTTTACCGTTATAATAGCCCGATTTTAAATCTATATGATGAGAAAGTTTATATTCACCGCTTTTTTTATCTTCAACAATATTTGACGGTATAAGTTTATGATGAGATCTTCTCATCTTTTTTTTTGATACAGATGTTTTTCTTTTTGGTACAGCCATTATTTTACCTCAAACTTTATGGCATCTTTTATCATGCTTTCAGGAGGAAGTTCAAAACAAAAATTATAAAAATTTGTGTAATATTCAATAAATAGGTCACATTTTTTATGATTTGAATCATTTAAAACGTCAAAATACTTTAAAATCAAACTTTTGTTCACTTCAAATTTGTTTTTTTCTGAATTGATCTTTAATAAAATATCATAAAAAACTTTATTTAAATCTTTCATCTTTTTATTTACTGCAACATCACCTTGACCTAATTCTCGTAAATTATTTTCTATTGATTGAAATAAAGAGTCATAAGAAGCTTGAGGAAATTTGATCTTTTTGAATTTGTATATAATAAGTATTATTGAAAAATGCAAAAACATAAGGTAAATTCTTGTTTCAAAAGTATCCTTTAGTTCTATTTCTTTATAGAAATATAAATTACGAGATAACTTCAATAATGTGTTATAAAGAAGGTTGTTATGTTTTTTGAAATTAAATATCATTTTATAAAAATACTACTGCTTTTATTATTTATTTTAGTGGGATGTCAATTAAAAGATCCTGATAAAAATCATGGTATTTTATTTCTAGAAAATAGGTCAAAATCTTTAATTATCCAAAAATCAAATAAAAACGACATTATAGATAGATTAGGTCAACCCCACTCAAAATCTTTTGATAACGAAGATATTTGGATTTATTTAGAAAGAACTTTAAGTAAAGGGAAATATCATAAACTTGGACAACATGTTCTTAAAACTAACAATGTATTAGTACTACATTTTGATAAATATGGAATTTTAAATGATAAAAAAATTTATACTAAAGATGATATTAATAAAGTTGAATTTTCCAAAAATACTACAGAAAACCAATTAAGTAAAAAGAGTTTTGTCGAGTCTTTTCTGTCTAGCCTGAGAGAAAAAATGTATGATAGAAATAATTAATCTTTAATGTGCAATTACTGCCAAAAGTAACAAAGCTACAATATTTGTAATCTTAATCATGGGGTTTATTGCCGGCCCAGCCGTATCTTTGTAAGGATCTCCAACTGTGTCTCCTGTTACAGCAGATTTATGTGCTTCAGATCCTTTACCACCAAAGTTACCGTCTTCAATATATTTTTTTGCATTATCCCATGCACCTCCTCCGGCTGTCATTGAAACTGCTACGAACAGACCAGTTATGATTACACCTAACAACATAGCTCCTAAAGAGGATAATGCGGCTTCCATGCCAGCGATATTTAGAATAACAAAATATAAAATTATTGGTGATAATACCGGCAGCAAAGAAGGTACTATCATTTCTTTTATTGCGGCTTTAGTCAATAAGTCAACTAACCTGCCATAGTCAGGTTTTCTTTTTCCTTTCATTATTCCAGGAATCTTTTTAAATTGTCTTCTTACTTCAATAACAACAGCTCCTCCCGCTCTTCCTACAGCCTGCATTCCCATAGAACCAAATAAATATGGAAGCATACCGCCTATTAATAATCCAGCAACTACGAAAGGATTTGATAAATCAAATGTTACATTAACTCCTGCCAAAGCCGAGTCTTTTACACTTGAAAAATATTTTATATCTTCTGTGTAGGCAGCAAATAAAACTAAAGCTCCTAAACCAGCTGATCCAATTGCATAACCTTTAGTTACAGCTTTCGTCGTATTGCCAACAGCATCTAAAGCATCTGTTGTTTTTCTAACATTTTTGGGTAGCTTAGACATTTCAGCTATCCCACCAGCGTTATCTGTGACAGGTCCATAAGCATCTAGCGCGACTACCATGCCAGTCAAGGCTAACATTGCTGTTACAGCTATTGCTATACCGTAAAGACCAGCTAAACTATTTGTATATAAAATTCCCGCCACTATTATTAGAGCAGGAATCGCAGTGGCCTCCATTGAAATAGCCAATCCCTGAATTACATTTGTCCCATGACCTGTTGTCGATGATTTTGCTACTGATTGCACTGGTCTGTAATTTGTTCCAGTATAATACTCAGTAATAAAAATTAATAATCCTGTAATTAAAAATCCGACAATTCCACAGATGTAAAGATCTAGACCAGAAAAAATTGCACCTGCATTGTTATTATACGTAGTTTTTAATCCAACTATAGTATCGGTTACAGGATACATTATAATTAATGAAGTTATAGCAGTAACAATAAAACCTTTATACAAAGCCCCCATTATACTTTTATTTTTACCTAATTTAACAAACCAAGTCCCAATTATGGAAGTAATTATACATGCTCCTCCAATAGCTAAAGGATAAATCATTAAATTGTAATTTTCAGGAGAAAATATTGAGGCTAACACCATTGTTGCAACAATTGTAACAGCGTAAGTTTCAAATAAATCAGCTGCCATTCCCGCACAATCACCAACGTTATCACCAACGTTATCTGCTATTACAGCGGGATTTCTAGGATCATCTTCAGGTATTCCAGCTTCAACTTTTCCAACTAAATCTGCGCCCACATCAGCCCCTTTAGTAAAAATTCCACCGCCTAGTCTAGCAAAAATAGAAATTAAAGATGCCCCAAAACCAAGAGCAACTAAAGCATTAATAATTTCTCTATTGTCTACATTAAAATTTATTAAGATAATGTAATATACAGTTATGGCTAGCAAAGCTAAACCTGCAACTAATAAGCCAGTTATTGCCCCAGACTTAAATGCAATTGTAAGTCCAGACTGTAAACTTTGTCTTGAGGCTTCTGCTGTTCTAACATTTGCTTTTACGGAAATTAACATTCCAACATAACCAGCAACTCCAGATAAAAAAGCACCTATAAAATAACCCAAACCAACTAGATAACTAAAGAAATAACTTACAATTAAAAGAACAATAAAGCCTACAACAGCAATTGTTTTATATTGTCTGTTTAAATATGCTTTTGCACCTATTTGAATAGCTTCAGCTATTTCCTGCATTCTTGAATTTCCGGGACTTGCTGAAAGAATTTGACCTGATAATAA
Source organism: Candidatus Pelagibacter sp. (assembly GCA_028408025.1). Next base: position 6,257 of record JAOOKL010000024.1, read on the forward strand.
ATAACTGTAAGCAACAGCAATTATTCCTGTGAAAGATATTAAGTATAGTAATTCTAAATAATTATTCATTTTAAAATGGATAAATGCCAAAAATATTAAAGAAAGGCAAGTTAAAGTTAATTCTCATTGGTGACAAATCGTGTTAATTTCTATGATTTCTTATTAATTTTGACAACTTATCCAAAACAGCATTCAGATAGCTAATCTGAGCTTTTTCAAGGAAAAATTCAGAAGCTTTTACATATTCATGTATTATGACGTTCTTTGGAGTGTTGTGTTTAAATAATAATTCAAAAACAGCTGAAAATAAAATTATCTTTAACAATTTATCAGTTTTTTTTAAATTTATATCTGTATTTAAGTGTTTTATTACTGTTTCTTCTATCAAATCTATTCGTTCCAGAGTTCCTGAGACAACATCTTTTATATACTTCTTATATTGATTTTTAGGATATTCAATCTCTACGTCAGGATTCATTAAAGATCCATAAATTTTTTGAATAACTTTAACTCTAGGAGAAGAGTTTTTATGAATTTTTTGGATCATTTTTTAGTAGAGCAATGACAGCACTAGCAGCCTCTCGACCCTTGTTAACCTTTTTTGATTTTTTCGTAATCAAACTTCGTTGTATAGCTTGCTTCATATTCAAACAAGTAATTATACCATTTGTTATAGGTTTGTTAAAATCTACTGATATTTTAATAATTGCATCAAAAGCTGATTTTGAAATCAAATTAAAGTGTGGAGTTTCTCCCTTTATTACACATCCCAAAACTATAAATGCGTCGTATTTTTTAATAAATTTTCTTAATGTATATGGTATCTCAAATACTCCAGGGACATTTATTCTTTTATTTTGAATATTATTCTTTTCAAGTAAATTTTGTGCTGAAAAAACTAATCTATTACTAACATCTTTATAATAGTTTGCATTTATAATTAGTACTTTTTTCATTTAATAAATTCCTGTTTTGTTATTTTTAATCCAAATCCTTCTAGACCAATTATTTTTTTTCTAGTTTTTGTAACGAGTACCATATTTTTTACTTTTAAATCTTTAATAATTTGAGCACCAATTCCATAGTAACGTAAAATAGCATTATCTTTTTCATTTTTATCAATTTTATCATTATTTATTACAATTAATACAAAATTATTAAATTTTGAAAGATACTTAAAAGACTTTTTTATCTTTTTATCTTTCATTATTGATTTCCAATTTTTTGCTTGAGCAGAAACTACTCTTACACGTATTGCTTTATTTGGGTAAATTTCTCCTTTTTTAATCACAAAATTTTTAGATTTATTTAACTTATTTTCATAGACAAGATAATTTATGAACTTATTCTTTTTAATTTGAAAAGTTTTATTTGTGAGTTTTACAATTAATTTTTCATTTTTAAGTCTGTAAGCTATTATATCTTCAATAGAAGCAATTTTAATTTTGTGTTTAATTGAAAATTTATGAAGATCTTTAAGTCTAGCCATTCTACCATCTTCATTCATTACCTCACAAATAACAGCACTAGGATTTAATTTGCTTAGCTTAGAAATATCCACAGAAGCTTCTGTGTGACCTGTTCTTTCCAGGACTCCTCCAGGTCTAGCCACTAATGGAAAAACATGCCCAGGCGAAACAATATCATTTTTTTTTGTTTTTGAACTAATTGCTACTTTTATTGTTTTCGCTCTATCGTAAGCTGAAATTCCGGTAGAAATTCCTTTTTTTGCTTCTATTGAAATTGTAAATGCAGTTTGCATTCTAGATTTATTAGTTCGAGACATTAAAGGTAGTTTCAATTTCTCAATTTGAGATTTAGATAAAGCCAAACATATTAAACCTCTTCCATGTTTTGCCATGAAGTTAATGCTCTTTGAATTACACTTAGATCCTGGAATTATCAAATCACCTTCATTTTCTCGATCTTTATCATCAACAATAATGAACATTTTGCCCTTACGTGCATCTTTAATAATCTCTTTTATTGGTGAAAAAACTTTTTTATCATTCATCTTTTTATTTTTGCAATATACTTACTAAATATATCTATCTCAACATTAACTAAATCATGCTGTTTTAAATTTTTTAAATTTGTCAACTTCAATGTATGAGGAATAACGTTAATTAAAAAAAAGTTTTTATAAACTTTTGAGATAGTTAAAGATACACCATTAATAGAGATTGAAGCTTTTTCAATTAAAGATTTGTATAAAATTTTATCTGAAAGTCTTAATTTAATCACCCAAGACTTTTCAATTATTTTAATGTTTGCGACCTTTGCTGTAGTATCAACATGTCCCTGAACATAGTGTCCAGAGATCTTTTGACCATGTAATAGTGATTTTTCTAAGTTTATAATATTGCCAACTTTCGCATATTTAAAATTAGATCTTTTAATGGTTTCTTTAGATAAGTAAAATAAAAAAGATTTTTTTTTAATTTTAATCAAAGTTAAGCAAACGCCATCACAACAAACGGATTCTCCTATATCATTTTTGTTAAACTTAATATTTGATTGAATTTCTAATACAAGACTGCCTTTAACATATCTAGGGCTTTTTCTGATATTTATGATTACCCCTTGTTTATATATAATTCCGTTAAACATTTTTTATTTTTACTTTGTATAAATTATCTTTATCTAAGTTTACTTTTATTCTATTTTTAAGTTTTAATTTTTTTATATAAAAATTACTAGTGTTATTGAAACCATTGTTAAATAAATAATTTGAAGATTTAAAAATAAACATATTGAAAATTAATCTGTATTTAAACAACGTGTTTAAAAATACTAAACCACTTTCAACTAAAAGTCTATTATAGCC